>JAUVLL010000015.1 GCA_030600745.1 Spirochaetaceae bacterium
ACTTGCATATAAACTTGGAATAAGAGAAGAGAGATTCCATGTTGAGGAGGAAGCAGCTCCACTGGATAAGACAACAGCTGCACTGATCAGGGATTCCGGAAAATGCATTAAATGCAGACGATGTGTAACTGTTTGCAATGAAGTACAGGGAGTTGGAGCTCTTTTCCCACAGTATAGAGGATACGAAACAGAAATTGCACCGGCTTTCGCAAGAGGATTGGATGCTGTCGCGTGTGTACAATGCGGTCAATGTGCTGCAGTTTGTCCAGTAGGGGCTATTACCGAGAAAAGTCATATTGACGGTGTATGGAAAGCTCTTGAAGATCCTTTTAAACATGTTGTTGTTCAAACAGCACCTGCTATTAGGGCTGCTCTTGGAGAATGTTTTGATTATGAACCAGGCACTCTGGTAACCGGGAAAATGGTTACAGCTCTAAGACAGCTGGGATTTGATGCTGTTTTTGACACAAACTTTGCTGCCGATTTAACAATAATTGAAGAAGGAACTGAACTACTGACCAGATTAAAAAAAGCAATTATTGACAAAGAAAAAGTTGCTCTTCCACAGTTCAGCAGCTGTTCTCCCGGGTGGGTAAGCTTTACTGAATATTATTACCCTGAATTTCTTCAAAATATTTCTACATGTAAATCCCCTCAGCAGATGTTTGGTGCTGTAGCAAAAACCTACTATGCTGAAAAGATAGGTATTGATCCGGCAGATATTACAGTAGTTTCTATAATGCCATGTACTGCAAAGAAATCTGAAGCAGAAAGGCCGGAGATGAATGACAGCGGCTACCAGGATGTTGATTATGTACTGACAACCCGTGAACTTGGACGAATGATCAAGGAGGCAGGAATCGATTTTATTAACCTGGTGGATGATACCATGGATTCCCCTCTAGGGCTGTCAAGCGGAGCTGCGGATATCTTTGCCAATACCGGTGGAGTTATGGAAGCAGCATTAAGGACAGTGTGGGAGATAGTAACAGGTAAAGAACTACCAATGGAAAATCTTCATGTTAAGCCGATAATGGGGCTTGAAGGGGTAAAGGAAGCTGCTGCAACGATAGCAGGTACAGTTCCTGAATGGTCCTTTCTGGAAGGAGTAGAGCTTAAAGTTGCTGTAGCTCATGGTCTTGGTAATGCAAGAAAACTGCTTGAAAAAATAAAAACCGGAGAAGCTGAATACCATTTTGTTGAAATAATGACTTGTCCCGGCGGCTGCATTGGAGGTGGCGGGCAGCCAAGGTTTACAACTGATGCAATACGTCTGGCTCGAATTGGAGCAATCTATAAAGAAGATGAAGGGAAAGAATTAAGAAAATCCCACCTGAATCCTGAGATTACCAAAATATATGAAGAATTCCTTAATAAACCCCTTGGTAAGAAGTCTCATCATCTACTGCATACTGAATATAAGCAAAAAGAGCTGGTTATGTAATAAAACAGTAGGGGCCGGTCGGGACCTGCCCCGACTGTAATGCTTATTTTGCATACTGAGGTCTTTTCTGATAAGTGGTATGAAGAAGTTCGTGAGATTTATGACTCATCGGTTTTTCAAGAAAATCTTTGTAAACCTGAATGATCTCAGGATTTTCATGTGATTTTCTAACAACAGATTTTTCATCATCACTATAGATACCGGCGATTCTTTTTTCCCTTATTTCATCAGTTGTTCCGTAAGGCTGACCGCCACCGGCAATACAGCCGCCTCTGCAAGCCATAACTTCAATAAAGTGGAATGGAGGATCTTCACCTTTCTCTTTTGCCTCACGGACTTCATTGATAAGTTCTTCTACATGGACCATCCCATGAGCAACTGCTACCTTAATTTCCGTTCCGTCAAAATCTACTGAACCTTTTTTAACCCCATCCATACCTCTGACATTATAAACATTAACATCTTCAAGCTCTTTATCAGTTACAAGTTTATATGCAGTTCTTACAGCTGCCTCCATTACTCCTCCGGTTACCCCAAAGATAGTCCCGGCACCTGAGTAATCTCCTATTGGGCTGTCAGCTTTTTCATCTTCCAGACTGTCAAAATCAATTCCTGAAGATTTAATTAGTCTTGCAAACTCTCTGGTGGTTAGTACCAGATCCATATCCTGTTCGCCGGAGGCCCACATGTTATCATCTCTTGTTATTTCATACTTTTTAGCTGTACAGGGCATAATTGCAACTGTATAGATATTTTTTGGTGCTACATCTATTTTTTCTGCGTAGTATGTCTTGGTCATAACCCCCTGCATCATCATTGGAGATTTTGCGCTTGAGAAGTGCGGGATCATATCTGCGGCGTATTTCTCCATATAATCGGTCCATGCAGGGCAGCATGAAGTTATCTGGGGAAGAAGCCCGCAGTTTTTAATTCTATCCACAAGCTCAGATCCCTCTTCAAGAATTGTAAGATCTGCTCCAAAGTTGGTATCAAATACAGAATCCGCTCCAAGTTTTCTTAAAGCTGCATAAATTTTACCTGTAACAATTGATCCTGGTTCCATTCCGAAGGACTCCCCAAGAGCAACGCGGACAGCAGGCGCAATCTGAACAGAAACATGTTTGGATTTATTTCTTACTGCATTTAAAAATTCTCTGGTTTCATCTTTTTCATAGATAGCACCAACAGGACAGTGAGCTGAACACTGTCCACACTTTATACAGGGGCTTTCATTGAGGAGAATTCCTCCTGCAGGAGCCATTCTTGTTTCATGTCCTCTTTCAAGAAATTCCAGAGCCCATACATTTTGAAGCTGCTGACATACAATTGTGCATCGTCCGCAATTAATACATTTCCGGGGATCGAGAATAATAGAGGGAGTGGATTCATCTCTTTCAAGTTCTTTAACATCTGCATGATATGGAACATCTCTAATTCCAAAATCTGCAGCAAGGTCCTGAAGTTCACAAGTTGTGTTTCTACCGCAGGTAAGACATTCCATTGGATGATTCGAAATAATCATTTCAAGTACCGTTCTTCTTACATCCATTATTTCAGGATCATGAGTAATATAATTCTGTCCTTCCATTACTTCTGTTGCACAGGCTCGAACCATTTTGGAAGAGCCTTCAATTTTGCATACACAAATACCGCAGGCTGCCCAGGCATCAAGATCATCATGAGCACAGAGTGTAGGGATTTTAATATCATCTATCAATGCCGCTTTCAGGATCGTTGTTCCTTTCTCAACCTGAACCGGCTTACCATTGATCTTTATTCCTATAGTTTTCACTCGCTTTCTCCTTAAAGTACCTAAGATACAATAACTGCATCAAATTTGCAGACCTCAAAACAGGCACCACATTTAATACAAAGACTCTGGTCAATTTTGTGAGCAACTTTTATTGCTCCCTCGATACAGTTAACAGGGCATTTCCTTGCACAAACTGTACAACCGATACAATTTTCCTGATCAATAGTGTAGGTAACAAGATCCTTGCATTTTCCGGCACGGCATTTTTTATCATTGATATGTTCAAGAACTTCTTCTTCAAATGCCTTTATGACAGAAAGGACCGGGTTCGGAGCTGTCTGTCCAAGTCCGCAGAGAGATGCTTTTTGCATAGCAGCGCCCATATCCTTAATTTTCTGCAGATCTGACAGCTCCCCTTTACCCTGTGAAATTTTATCCAGTAGTTCATATATTTTTTTTGTTCCAATTCTACATGGTGCACATTTTCCACAGGACTCTTCGACGCAAAATTCGAGATAAAATTTTGCAATATCCACCATACAGTCATCTTCATCCATGACAATCATACCACCGGAGCCCATCATGGAGCCGACAGCTACCAGACTGTCGAAGTCTATTGGTGTATCAAGAAAAGCTTCTGTAAGAACACCCCCTGAAGGGCCTCCTGTTTGAACTGCTTTAAAAGCTTTTCCGTTAGGAATTCCACCACCAATTCCAAATACAATCTCATGAAGTGTTGTTCCCATTGGTACTTCAACAAGGCCTGAGTTTTTAATTTTCCCTGTAAGAGCAAAAACTTTTGTTCCTTTGGATTTTTCTGTACCAATCTTTGCAAACCAGGATCCGCCTTTAGTAATAATTACAGGGATATTAGCAAACGTTTCAACATTATTGATTACTGTCGGCTTTCCAAAAAGGCCTTTTACTGCTGGAAAAGGAGGTTTTGGAATAGGCATACCCCTATTACCTTCGACTGAAGCAAGAAGTGCTGTTTCTTCTCCGCATACAAAAGCACCGGCTCCCAATCTTATCTCGAGATCAAATGAGAAATCAGTACCAAGAATATTCTTACCAAGAAGACCCAGCCTTTTTGACTGAGCCATTGCAATCTCTAGTCTCTCTATAGCCAGAGGATATTCTGCACGGATGTATATTACACCCTTATCAGCACCGACACATTTCCCTGCAATCATCATTGCTTCTATTACTGAATGGGGATCACCTTCAAGTGTGGCCCTATCCATATACGCACCAGGATCCCCTTCATCGGCGTTACAAATAATATATTTCTGATCAGATTCTATTTGTTTTGTGAATTCCCATTTAAATCCTGTCGGGAACCCTGCACCACCACGTCCCCGCAGACCGGATTTTTTAACTTCATTCAGAATATCATCACTGGAAAGCTCAAAAAGTGCTTTTTCAAGTCCGATATAACCATCTCTTGCAATATATTCTTCGATATTTTCCGGATCAATTACTCCGCAGTTTCTAAGAACAATTCTAAATTGCTTATAATCAGAATCATAATTTTCTGTGTTGACAATATCGGCAGCAGGATTTTCAAAAATATGACCCTCAACAAGTTTCCCCTCAACAATATGTTCATTTATTATTTTACAGGCTGTTTCACAATTAACATTTCCATAGATGATGTCAGGTTGTCCGGAAGTTTTAACAGTAATAGTTGGCTCAACATAACAGAGTCCCATACAGCCTGTAGGTTTTACTGTTATGTTTTTCAGATTATTTACTTTGATTTCATCCAGAAAAGCATCAAATGTCTTATTTGCTCCTGCTGCTATTCCGCATGTGCCCATTCCAATAATAATGTGTATATTTTCACTTTCTTTATTATCTTCTCTTAGTTTTTTAAGATCTGTCAGAGTTATTGTTGCCATTATAAGACTCCTTTCAATAGTAATGTTATCTATCTCTAATATCTGCAATAATTTTGGGGAGATCATCTTTGGAAAGCTTCCCAAAAATTTCTCCATCAATAAGCAGAACAGGAGCAAGACCACAGCAGCCTATGCATCGAACACTTTCAATTGAAAATAGTCCGTCATCAGTTACAGTATTGACACCCGTGCCAAGGAGTATTTCAAGTTCTTCAATTATATCGATACCTCCCTTCAGGTAGCAGGCAGTACCAGTACAAACCTGAATATTATGTTTTCCGGGCTTTTCGAGTTTAAAAAAGTTATAAAACGTAATAACTCCATATATTTTTGCAAGTGGAACATCAAGTATTCGTCCCAGTTCAATTGCAATTTTTCGTGGAATAAATCCATATTCACTCTGGGCCTTATGCAGTATCATGATAAGATTTCCCGGTTTTTCACGCCATTTCTCCACAAAAGATGCAAGTGCATCTGTAATTTTATACTCTTCTGTAGTCTGCATGGGACCCCCATGATTATTATTTTAAGCATTATAAAAATAATACAATGTTTATATCCAGAATGTTAATACATAAAGGTATAAGAATCAACTATCTGTCACAATAAAATTATAATTATAGAAAAATAAGTGTCACTATATAAATAAAGATTGTCGTATTGAAGAAAAACCAATCGTATTTTTTAAACATTTTAATAATTTAATTTGTTAATAAACTGTAGAGTCTGGCTTCAATTTTAAGAGATTCAGGGTTTTCCGGGTGTCTCCTGCCCCGGGGGACCGGGTTGATAATATGATCAACTATTGTGCTTGGGAATTTTGAGGAAAGTACAAATATTTCATCTCCAAGAAAAATAGCTTCTGTAATATCATGAGTTACAAAAAGAGATGTCCGGTTATCTTCTATCCAAAGAGAGGAGAAAAACCGAGTCAGATTAAGCTTTAATCCCGGATCCAGAGCCTGAAATGGTTCATCCATTAGTATTATCTCTGCAGGATAGGCGAAGGCTCTGGCAATAGCCACTCTCTGACGCATTCCTCCTGATAATTCAGAAGGGAAAAAATTAGCAAAATCGCTTAATCCAATCTGTTTAAGATAATGCTCTGTTATTTCCTGTCTTTGCTGAGGTCTGTAATGCTTTTTAAGGATCAATTCTATATTCTGGCTTACGGTTTTCCAGGGGAGCAACCGGGGTTCCTGAAAGAGATAACTGATTGCATTGCAGTTTTTCTTTTCAACGGTTCCACTGTCAGGAGTAAGAATACCATGAATAATATTGAGAAGTGTGGATTTTCCACATCCTGAAGGACCAAGTATTACACTTACTTTTAAGGCAGTGATTTTTATATTAAAGTCCTTGAAAATGACCATTTCACTATTGTTTATGGAATTATTGGGATTTGAATAGTTAAAGCAGATATCATTAAGTTTTATTCCTACTGGGCTCATTTAGATAATCTCCATTTTCGACTATTTATGGCTAATTCAATTACAAATTCGGAAACCCTGCTTAGAATAATAGCAATAACAGTCCATGCCATTACCTCTGCTGTTTCCAGATTCATCTGGGAAAACTGAATTCCTGTTCCTATCGCTTTAACAGGCTGGCTTAAAACCTCTGCTGCAATTACAGATTTCCAGGCTACACCAACTGCAGCTTTTACCCCAGCCAGAACAAAAGGAATTGTTGACGGAATGGTTATATGAAACAATATATTATATTTATCAAGTTTAAAGGCAGAAGCCATTTCAATGAGTGATCTATCTACTTCCCTGATACCCTGAGAAACATTAGCCGTAATTATAGGAAAGATCATTAGAAAACAGACAAATACAGGTACTATATCAGTTTTAAACCAAATCATGGCGATAAGTATTACAGACATTACAGGTATGGTTCTAATAACAGATATAAAGGGTGATAAGGCGGCATTTATCCTGGAACTGCTCCCGCAGGCAATTCCTGTAATAAATCCGGCACTAAAAGAAAGTATAAATCCATACAAAGTACGTGCTGTAGTATTTCCTACCGACTGCCAGAATTTTCTATTTTGTGAAATTTTAACCAATCGGAGAATGACATCTTCCGGCGGCGGCAGGATAATATCTGCATCTATCTTAATGGATATTATTTTCCAAAAAAGCAGTAAAGCCAATGTAGAAAATAAACCGACCAGTCTAAGGATGCATAGGCGAGCAGGAAGCTTGCTTCCGACCAGTCTAAGGATGCATAGGCGAGCAGGAAGCTTGCTTCCGACCAGTCTAAGGATGCATAGGCGAGCAGGAAGCTTGCTTCCGACCAGCCTTTTTTCATTTACCGAAGTAAAACCCTTCATCGGGCAGATTGCCTCCTACCGAAACAGGATCCAGATCAAGCATCATATTCAGAAAATCCTCGACACTTTCCTGTGCATGGGGCGCCGGGATATATTCAATACCCGAAACAGGTATTGCTTTTACTGCAATGGAAGCACTCATAATTCCAAAATCTTCAATTATCAGTGATGCTTCTTCCGGATTTTCCAGAGTCCAGCTTATGGATTTTTCCAGAGCCTTTGCTAAAGCAGCAGCAGCTTCCGGTCTGTTCTCATACAGTTTAGGGCTAATGGCAAAAGCAGTAAAGGGGAATGCCTGTTCTCCACCTCTTATTCGCAATAATTCTTCCTGCGGATCCAGGACAGTTCGGGCCTCTTTAGATTTCATTTCGATCTGAAGTACAAAAGGCTGCGGGATAAATGATGTTTCAGCTCTTTCTGCAATTATCAATTGGGCAATCTGAGGAGCCTGGGCCGAAAAATCGAGTATCACATCTTTTTCGGGATCAAGGCCGTTTTCCAGAAGCAGATATCTAAGAAGATAATCCGGCGTAGCCCCTTTTCCTGTCAGGTAGATAGTTTTTCCTTTAAGGTCCTTCCACTCCTCTATAGAGTTATCTGAGGATACCATGAACAGCGATCCCAGACCGCTTACAGCAGCCAATTTAAATTTGGGGCCTTTTGTATAAAGCTTGGCTGCCATATTAACAGGTAAAAAAACTGCGTCTACTTCACCACTTGTCATTTTGGCTGCAGCTTCAAGAGGAGAAGATAGAATTATATACTCAGTATCAACACCAAATCCAGGTTGAAAGTTATCGCCAAGAAGCTTTGCTGCTGCAATTCCTGAAGGACCTTTTAGCACGGCAACTGTAATTTTTAATTCATCATTTTTCTCGCGGGTTCCATCTGCTGAAAGGATTCCAACTGAGACTGTAAAAAGAATCGTTAGGAATAAAAGATATAGTATGCTTTTCTTTAGTTTATTTTGTTTCATCTAACCCTAACCCATAACATATTCTTTTAGATATTTGTTTTCCTCTTCAACAATATCAAGCAGTTCTTTTACAACATCACCAATTGAAATAATTCCTGTGAGTTTTTCGCCATCAAGTACAGGAAGGTGTCTAATCTTTTTTTCGGTAAAAATTTTCATAGCTGTTCGAAGAGTATCTCCCATTTTAAGGGTTGTAAGTTTGTTTCTTGGGGTCATTTGATCCTTAACACTCTTGTCCGGAGTGCAGTTACTGCAAACCATCAGTAAATCTCTTTCACTTAAAATCCCTGTAATATCACCACTGTCTTTAACAGCAATCAGAGCTCCGATATGTTTTTCGTTCATTTTATTTATAGCTGCTGTTAGTTTTTCATTTTCATTTATTGTTTCAACAGTTATCCCTTTTTTTTCGAGTAATTCATCTATTCTCATTATTTCCCCCGGTTAATTTATTGCTTACATATAAAATTATACAACAACTATTCAAATAATGATACAATTATTTGGGATTTTGACTCAATTTTGTAATATTATTTTAAAAAAAGTTATTAAAAATAATTTATTGTGACGGTTTAACTTTTTTTTAGATTTTCAAAAAAATGTCTGTAATCCATATCTGTGACAGTTATATGATTTATCAACCAAAGAGCAACCTTTTCCTGCAGTACTATTGCAAGTTCAGGACTGGGACCCTGTTCCATAAGTACAGTTGCTAATTCTTCCAGTTCTTCAACAAAATTTTTATGAATTACCTTATGTTCTTCAAGTTTAGGGTAATCAATACTCTTCAGATATTTTTCCTCATCATCAAAGTGAAATATAACATAATCTCCCAATTTTCCCAGCATTTCACTTATCTTATTAACTCCCTCACCCTCCATCATTGCCATGAGAAAAGAATTGAGATTCTCTACAAGCCATTTGTGTTGGCCGTCAATTTTCTCATTACCAACCGAGAGCATATCACTCCATGTAATACCTATCTCTGCATCTGAGTAATTTTCTACAACCATCTGATCTGAGTAGAAGCTGCCAAGACTCTGACCCAGGAGATCGGTGTTCAGCAGGTTTTGCTGAACCAGGGTAGTAACCTGCATGAAATTTTTATTCAATTCTTCTGCTGCGAAACCAATATCTTCCATATTTCCCAGAGTTTTACCGGAAGTATCTCTTACCATCCCCATGGTATTGCTTATTGTATCAGCTTTATTTTTCATATTTTCTGTAAATGAGCTTATTTCATTACTGGAGGATATCAGCTCTGTGGTTGCTCTTAGTATTTCCTGTTTTCCAAAGGCAAGCTCTTCCATACTGGCTGAAATTTCATGTAGACCTGAAGTAACATCTGTTACATCTTCTGTAATACTCTTAAATACTGCGCTGCTCTCACTGCTTGTTTTAAGGGCATTATTTATTTCAGCGGTAATAGTTTTTAGTGATTCTGATATTTTACTTACATTGCTTTCAGTTGTTTCTGCCAGCTTACGTATTTCGCCTGCTACAACCCCAAACCCTTTCCCTTTCTCTCCTGCATGAGCTGCTTCAATGGACGCATTAATTGCAAGCAAATTAGTTCTACTTGCAATATCATCAATAAGAGCAATTATAGAGTGGATTTCAATAGTTCGTTTTGAAATACTGTTTATAACATTTTCGGTGGATTTAATCTTGTTATCACCAATATTTGTCATCTGTACCAGTTTTTCTGTTGCTTCAGATCTGCTTTTTGTAATTTTTGCAACACTGTCTATTGATGATGCCATCTCCTCAATTGCAGAAGATGAAGTTGATATCGATTCTGATTGTGTAATAAGAAGTTCTGAGAGATTTTGAATGGCTGAAAATATCTCCTTCATTGAGTTGCTGGAGTTTTCAATATCAGAATCCATATCACTTATCTCTGTGGAAACAGTTGATATTTTGTTGGAAATCTCTCTTACCGCATTTATAGATTCATCTGATTTGTCAGAAAGACTGTCTCCTAGATTGTGATTTTTACTTGCTGTGGATTTTACATCGGTTATGATTTTTGAGATAGTTGACAGAAAATTGTTAAAACCGGCAATAATACGGCCAAGTTCATCACTTCTATTAATTTTGAAATCAATATTGCTGATATCCTGATTTTTTGATTTATCTTCTATTTTAAAGATAATCCTGTTTAAAACTCTTATTATAATAAAGTAGAGCATTATAAGCCCGGCTATGACAATGATAATACTCTGGCTGAAGATAATTATAATTACAAGACGGGAAGCTTCTCCATTTAATATCAGTATTAATAAGGCAGCGATTCCTGTAAAAAATACCCCTAGTGTCATAAGAATAGAAAATTTTGCAAATAGTTTCATCAAATATCCTCTCAAACTAATATTAGACCTTATCATAGTATGTATTTAAGGTATTAGCAATAATTATGATTTTTTTGTATACAACATGGTTAAGAAGGACTAAGATTAAAAAAGAGGCCTTGTTATGGTTGATCTTAGTACATTACATAATCATTCGCTTTTTGGTGGGCTTACTGAAGATCAAATCTCAGGTATAAGGGATTTCTTTGTTCTGGAAGAATTCGAAGAAGGCGAATTTATAGAGAAAGAAGGGGAACCCGGTGATCGTATCTATTTTATTATTGAGGGTAAGGTAGAGATTTTAAAGGAAATTGCAGATTCGGATAATTTTAGCCGGATTTTTGTGTTTTCTGAAGGGGATGTTTTTGGAGAGATGGAGCTTATTGATGTGCAGCCCTGTGCGGCGTCTGTTCGTGCGGTAAAACCAACAAAAGCCCTGACACTTTCGAATAAAGGACTGTATCAAATTAGTAAGTACAATTTAAAAGTATTTTCTTTAATGATAATGAATCTTGCAAGAGATATAAGCCGTCGTTTACGAAAAGCAGATGAAATTATCGCTTTATGTTCGGAAATTAATAAATTAAAGAAATAGTATTGACATTATAATTGTAATGATTATTATTAGTAATAGTTCTTATTAACATGGAGGATGAAATGAAAAGTATCAAGGGTACAGAAACTGAAAAAAACCTGCTTAAGGCTTTTGCAGGGGAATCCCAGGCTCGGAACAGGTATACACTGTTTGTGAGTAAGGCAAAGAAGGAAGGCTATGTTCAAATAGCTGATATTTTTGCCGAGACAGCTAATCAGGAAAAGGAACATGCAGAACGATTGTTCAAGTTCCTTGAGGGTGGTGAACTGGAAATCACAGCGTCATTTCCGGCAGGTGTGGTAGGAACAACCGCGGAAAATCTCCTTGCTGGTGCAGAAGGTGAGAACTATGAATGGACAGAGATGTATCCGTCTTTTGCAGAAACTGCACATAAAGAGGGATTCGATATAATTGCAGGCGTATTTGAAGCAATTGCAGTAGCGGAAAAACAGCATGAAAAACGTTACAATGAATTAAGAGCAAATATACTCTCAGACAAGGTTTTTAAGAAAGAAACAGCTGTTACATGGAGATGTAGAAATTGCGGATATATTTATGAAGGAACAGAAGCTCCTGCAGTTTGTCCGGCCTGTGCACATTCCCAGGCTTACTTCGAATTGCTCGGAGAGAATTGGTAAAATAGGCTGGTCGGGACTTCGTCCCTGCTCGCCAATGCAACCTGGGCTGGTCGGGACTTCGTCCCTGCTCGCCTATGCATCCTAAGGAGAAAAAAATGGCAGAAAGAAATGAAGTTTACAGATGCGCTGAATGTGGTAATATTGTAGAAGTTAGCCACGGAGCAGGCGGAGTATTGGTTTGCTGTGGTAAGCCTATGAATTTGCTGCCGGAAAAATCAGCAGATTCATCAACAGAAAAGCATGTTCCTGTTATTAAAAAAATTGAAGGTGGTTATAAGGTAACAGTAGGAAGTACCCTGCATCCCATGGTAGAAGATCATTGGATAGAGTGGATTGAACTGCTTGCAGATGGGAAATCCTATACACAGTACCTTAATCCCGGCGATGAACCTGTAGCGGTTTTCATGATAAATGCAGACAAAGTTACTGCAAGAGAATATTGTAACAAACATGGGTTATGGAAAGGAGAATTGTAATGAAGTATGTATGTAATGTTTGCGGTTATGTTTATGATCCGGCAGAAGGTGATCCTGATAATGATATTGCAGCAGGAACATCATTTGATGCCCTTCCGGAAGATTGGGTATGCCCGCTTTGCGGAATAGGCAAAGACGAATTTTCACCGGAATAGCCAAAAAAATGAAAGCAGTAAATATGTCAGATGGAATTTATCGGGTTGGAGCCAATATTAAAAATGGCGACATGTTTGAAGGTATGTGGCCTATTCCCGATGGAGTATCCCTTAATTGTTATGTTGTTTTAGGTGAAAGAAAAGCACTTATTGATATGGTGGATGACTGGAATGATGCACCAGGTCAGATACGGGAACAATTAAATTCAATTTCTCTTGAAATGAAAGATTTTGACTATCTTGTACTGAATCACATGGAGCCTGATCATATTGGATGGCTCCATGAATTTGTAAAAATAAATCCGAATGTTCAAATTGTAACAACACCAAAGGGTGTTGATCTGGTAAAAGCCTTTTGCGGTATAACAGAAAATGTGATGGCTGTAAAAAGTGGAGATACGCTGGATCTTGGGGATGAGAAGGTTCTTACCTTTACTGAGGTCCCGAATGTTCACTGGCCTGAAACAATGGTAACTTATGAAACTAATTCAGGAATCTTATTTTCCTGTGATGCTTTCGGTTCGTATGGTGAAGTTAATGAAGCAATTTTTGATGATGAACTTTCCCAGGAGCAACTTGATTTCTATGATAGGGAATCTCTTAGGTACTATGCAAATATAATTGCAACTTTTTCATTATTTGTGTTAAAGGCTATTGATAAACTTGCAGGTCTGGATATTAAGATGATAGCTCCTTCTCATGGAATTGTCTGGAGGGAAAATCCTGGTGTAATTGTAGAAAAGTATATACAGTATGCCAATTTTATGAATGGCAAGGGTCTTCCTGAAATAACGCTAATCTGGGGTAGTATGTATGGATACACGGAAAAGGTGGTTAAATCGGTTGTAAAGGGAATAAGATCAGAATCAGTTCCTGTTCATGTTCATAGGGTACCTGAAGAAAATGCTTCATGGGCTTTGGCAGATGCATGGAAGTCTGCAGGGCTTGTTTTTGGAATGCCTACCTATGAGTATAAGATGTTTCCGCCTATTGCAGGTGTTGTAGATGTTTTTGAAGATAAAAGGGTCTGGAATAAGAAAGTATTTCGTTTTGGTTCTTTTGGATGGTCAGGAGGAGCTCAGAAAGATTTTCTTGAAAAGACAAAGAAACTAAAGTGGGAATTTATAGAGCCCCTGGAGTGGCAGGGTGAAGCCGATGAGGAAGCTCACAAAGCAGCTTTTGAAAGGGGTGCAGAACTTGCCAGAATGATAAAGGCTGAACATTAATGATATTGGAATATTTGGGTTCTTTAAACCATGTAATGCAGGCACTTATGGGGACGCTTTTTACCTGGGCTATGACAGCAATTGGTGCTGCCTCTGTATTTTTGTTTAAAACAATCAATAGAAAGGTTCTGGATGGAATGTTGGGATTTGCTGCGGGAGTTATGATTGCCGCCAGTTTTTGGTCTCTACTTGCTCCGGCAATTGAACTATCTGAAGAAATGGGGCTTATTCCATGGGTTCCGGCATTAGTTGGATTTCTATTCGGTGGTATTTTTCTAAGACTTGCAGACCGACTTTTGCCCCACTTACATCTGAATGAGCCAATCGAAAATGCAGAAGGTGTTAAAACATCTCTACATAAAACAACACTTCTGGTTCTTGCAATAACTTTGCATAATATACCGGAAGGACTTGCAGTTGGTGTAGCTTTTGGAGCTGTTGCTGCAGGTATTCCTTCTGCTTCTCTTGCCGGTGCAGTTGCTCTTGCCATTGGAATTGGTATTCAGAACTTCCCTGAAGGTCTGGCAGTATCCGTTCCTCTTCGTAGAGAAGGTTTCTCAAGAAGAAAGAGCTTTTTCTACGGTCAGCTCTCTGGTATTGTAGAACCTGTCGCAGGTGTATTAGGAGCTCTTGCTGTAATTATGATGCGGCCCATGCTTCCATATGCTCTAGCCTTTGCTGCCGGTGCCATGATATTTGTAGTAGTGGAAGAAGCTATTCCGGAAGCAAGCGCTGCCGGAAATACTCATATTGCTACTTTGGGAGCTATGTTGGGATTTGCAGTTATGATGTCTCTGGATGTGGCATTGGGTTAGAAAAAATCCTTGTATTTTCCACTTCGATTAAAGTCAGTAAGGCTGTAGGCAAAAGTTTCAAATATTTTTCTGTTGTACTTTTCTTTAGCAACATCTTCTTTAAGAATTTGCAGTGCTGCCATTGGCTGCATTGCTGTACGGTAAGGGCGATCATCATTGGTGATTGCCTCATAACAGTCAATTATTCCCAGAAGCATTCCGCATTCTGAAATATTCGTTTTCCCTTCGGGATAACCGCTCCCATCCAGTTTTTCATGATGCTCCAGAGCACCTTCAGTTGCAATCTTAATATCCATTCCCGTATATTTTAATATATCAAAGCCTATTCGAGGGTGTTTTTTCATCTGAATAAATTCCAGGTCTGTCAGCCCCCGGCCTGCAGTAAGAATCTCAGCGGGAATTTCAGTTTTTCCTACATCATGGAGAAGGGCAGCAAGTCCGAAATCTCTGGTCTCATTCTCGGTCATGTGGTTGTAAAAACAATATCCAATTGTAAGCGCCATAACATTTATAGAGTGAATAGTTGTTGTGTAATCTGTAAAAGAGATCCGTGCAAGATTTTTTATAACGTCCGGTTGTGAGGAATATCCACTGATAATATTATTAATCAGATTTGGTGCCGTTTCCAGACCGCCGCTTCTGGGCTGGGAAAGAGTTTCATCCACCAAATTTACAAGTTCATTTTTTACTGTATTGGTATCTTGTTTAACAATATTTTGAACCAACCCTTCACTGAATCCCTTTTGGGCAGCTCTTAAACACTTGATTTTGTCTTTTGGTTGAATGTAAAGGTCATCTATGTACTTTCTATCCAGACTTTTATCATCAAACTTCATACCCTCTGGTTTATAAAGAACTATATTTCCTGATGGATTTTTATAGTATAATTCTACTTCTTCATAGTACTTTAAGTTTGAATTTCTAACCTGAATCCACTTATTATTTTTTAACATTTGATGTTTGAAACCTTTTAATAATTTATTACCGGAAGGATAATAGATATTTTATCAGTTTGCAATACTTTGAATGTTTTTTTGGAAAGATTAAAAAAAATGTTCAGATTCATTTGCCAGAATCTTAAGAATATGATAGGTTTACGCTTATTAACATTTTATCGGTCGGTGACCGAGTAAATAGCAAAAGGAGGGAAATAATGGGACTGAACCTAATTGTCCTTGTAAAACAGGTTCCTGATACACAGAATGTAGGTGGAGATGCTATGAAGGAGGATGGTACTGTAAACAGAGCAGTTCTTCCTGCAATCTTTAATCCGGAGGACCTTCATGCGCTTGAAGCAGCTCTTAAGGTTAAGGATGCAAATCCAGGATCAAAAGTACATGTAATTACTATGGGACCTCCATCTGCAGTACAGGTATTAAAGGATTCATTATACAGGGGTGCAGACTTTGTAGCTCTTATATCTGACCGTAAATTTGCCGGAGCAGATACTTTAGCCACTTCCTATGCTTTGAAGTGTGCAATTGAAAAAATTGGAAACTATGATATTGTTTTCTGCGGTCGTCAGGCTATTGATGGAGATACTGCACAGGTTGGACCTCAGACAGCAGAAAAACTTGGAATCAACCAGATTACAAATGTCTCCAAAATAGAAGAGATTGATATTAAAAAAAGGGAAATTCAGGCCAGAAGATCAATTGAGGGTGGTTACGAGATAATAAAAGCATCTTTCCCAATTCTCCTTACTGTTACAGATGAAGGATATTTTCCAAGACCTCCTTCTGTAATCCGTATTATGACCTATAAAAATGCATCTGCTGAAATGACAGAAGCCGGTTATGATGAATCTTATATTGACAGCTCTATTGATCGAATCAGCGAAACAGCTATTAATCTATGGGATATAAATGCTATAAGTGCAGAGGTTGAAAACTGCGGTCTTGCAGGATCGCCAACCAAGGTTAAGAAAATAGAGTCTGTAATCCTTAAGTCAGAGGATATAAAAATGGTTGAGAATACAGAAGATTCTATAACAGGAATGGTTCACGAACTGATTAGTGACCATACACTGGGTTAAGAAGGAGAGAAAATTGAGTTCAAATAACAGTGTAATGGTCTTTATACAGCAGGATGATGCTAAAGTGGCAGATGTAAGTATAGAGCTTCTGTCCAAAGCAAGAGATCTTGCGGATCAGCTTAAAACTTCTGTATCCGGAGTCCTTATAGGCAGCGGAATTAAAGGAGAGGCTGAAAAACTTATTCAATATGGTGTAGATGAGGTTTTTATTATTGAAGATACACGACTAGGTGATTATACCCCCATGCCCTATACAAAAATAATGGTGGAAATCATAAAAAAAATGAAACCGCAAATAGTATTGTATGGTGCGACAACTACAGGTCGCGATGTTGGTCCAAGAGTTGCTTCTAATCTTAAAGTAGGTCTTACTGCAGACTGCACCAGTCTGGAGATTGGTGACTATTCAAGCAAAGAAGTAGATTACAGTAATATTCTTTATCAGATTCGTCCTGCTTTCGGTGGTAATATTGTAGCCACAATTGTCAGTCCTGAGAAAAAACCCCAGATGGCTACAGTTCGGGAAGGGGTAATGAAGGTTGGAACACCGGATTCTAAATACAAGGGAAAGATAACTAACTTTGAAGTTGCTTTATCCGATTCAGATTTTCCTTCTGTAGTTATAAAAAAGATAAAAGAAGAAAAGCTTGTTGATCTAAAAGGAGCTCAGGTAATAGTTTCAGGGGGTGTAGGAGTTGGATCAAAAGAAAACTTTGGTTTAATTCTGAAACTTGCACATACCCTCGGAGGTGAAGTTGGTGCTTCAAGGGCTGCAGTAGATGCCGGCTTTGTTTCCAAGGAACATCAGGTTGGCCAGACAGGTACTACAGTAAGACCGAAACTCTACATTGCCTGTGGGATTTCAGGTTCCATTCAACATAGAGCCGGAATGGATGAATCAGCAAGGATTATTGCAATTAATACAGATCATGAGGCTCCAATCTTCCAGATATCCAACTATGGTATTGTAGGAGATCTTAATGATGTTATTCCGAAGTTCATCAAAGCCTTCAAGGCAAAGGGGTAGTATGGAGAATTTTTTATTAGATAACGAGGATATACTTTTTCACCTGGAAAATATGGATATTGACAGGATTATCACCCAGAAGGAAGATAATTTTAGGGATGCAAAAAAATATCCCTATGCACCAATTGATATAGCTGATGCAAAGGACTCGTACAATAAGGTCCTTTCCATTATAGGTGAGATAAGTGGAGAGACTCTTGCACCTCTTGCAGCAGAGATAGATGAGGAAGGGGTCGAACTGATTAATGGTGAGGTAAAATACGCAAACGGAACCAAAGAAGTACTGGATATATTTGCAAAAGCCGATTTAATGGGGTTTTCTCTGCCTCGAAAATACAACGGTTTGAACTTTCCTGCTATAATGCTGTCTGTTGCAGCAGAGATTGTCTCAAGAGCTGACGGTTCTTTTCTGAACTTTGGTCTACAGCAGGATATCGGGGAAACACTTAACAAATTCGGTTCGGATA
>JAUVLL010000206.1 GCA_030600745.1 Spirochaetaceae bacterium
ACCTGCACCAGTCCAGGGTGAAGGTGCAGGGGATGAAATAGCCGAACAAATTAAAAGAGTTAACAGATACAGACTGGGGGATGTAATTATTACAGGAAGGGGAGGCGGATCACTGGAAGATCTTCTTCCTTTTTCTGAAGAATCGGTAGTAATGGCCATAGCAGAATCGGAAATACCTGTAATTTCCGCAGTCGGGCATGAAATTGATATATCACTCTCTGATCTTGCTGCTGACTACAGAGCTCCAACTCCATCTGCTGCTGCAGAAGTAGTATCATCAAGCAGAGAAGAATTAATTAATAAGGTTCTGCTACTGAAAGACAGCATTGCTGAAAAACTGATAGAGAAAAAAGAGCGGATTACAATTCTTTTAAATCAGTTTACCCCGGACAATCTTGAACGAAATTTCAGACAGATTATACAGCCCCTTCTTTTAAGTCTGGATGATACAAAAGAAGAATCCATATCAATACTTAAGGATATTATCCTTAAGAAAAAACACAAAATTGATCTTCTAAGAAGTGATCTTGAAAGTGCATCACCTATGGCTATCCTTAAAAGAGGCTTCGCTGTTATTACTGACAGTGAAACTGATAAACTGATAAAATCTGCAAAAAAACTTATCCCGGGACAAATGATAAACATCCGCTTTGCAAAAAACAGTGCTTCCGCAGAAATAAAAGCTGGTCACCAAAGGAATGAAAAATGAAAAATTTCGAAGAAAGACTTATAAACCTCGAAGAGTTAAATGATAAAATGAGAAACGGGGATGTTGCCCTTGACGATGCAGTAAAGATATTTGAAGAAGGAATTAAACTTGCAAAAGGACTTGAAAAAGATCTTGCAAAAATTGAAAGAAAAATTGAGATACTGGTTAATAAACCGGAAACAGACGATGATAAACCTAATCTGGAATTATTTGACGGGATAGACAGTTAACAGTATCAGTGATCAGTTAGCAGTGAAGGGAGAGATATCTTATCACCTATTTTGGCACCGGATCGCTGGAAAGAACCAAAAGGAAGCTCAAGAGCATATCTTACCGAATGGGTGGATTTTACAGGGGTCAGAGATTCAGGTTTCATTTGGTGAATTTCTTTAATAGTACCATCTTTAGCAACGAAGGCAATTGATAATGGAACGTAAGTATTCTTCATCCAGAAGCTGAGCTTTCGATCTTCCTTATAGATAAAAATCATCCCTTTATCTGATTCCAGTGATTCCCGGTACATGAGCCCGCGGGATTGTTCTTCCCGGGTTCGAGCCACTTCGATCTGGTAAACATCCTTTCCAACAGTTACCGAAACCAGTTCTTCTTTTTCAGAACACCCTGTAAAAACCAGAATGATTACAGCTGTAATAATAAACAGGTATTTATTCATCTTTGACCAGCCCCTCCATTCTCCTTAAAGCAAGAGTATAGGAACTATCGTACTGACTGGAAATACTTTGGGGCTTCTCCACCTTTTTATAGTAAAAAAGTGCAGATCTCAGCATACCGTATTCTTCTGCTATACGCCCGAGAACATACCAGTCATCAGAGGATGGCTGGCTTGATCCGGATAAAGCCATAACCCTGTTTAGAGTATTACGGGCCTCTTCACAACGTCCGAACTCAGCATACAGTGCAGCAAGGGTATGGAGAATAGCAGTATTATTATTGTTGGACATATTTACAGCCTTTCTTGCATATTCAAGTGCTTCTTCATCAACTACCGGTTTAAAAAGATACATCCAGGCTACGGCATTGTAAAACCGGGCTGTTAATCTGTTTTTATCTTTCAGGTCCTGAAAAATTCTATCTACGGAATCAAAATCAAGTCTTGAAAAATAGCTGTTTATCAGCATATCTATTGCTGTATCATCTTCATCATCCTCTTGCAGCCTCTCCAGTGCAAGAGTATCAAGCTCATTAAACCGTCCAATATCGAACAGCGCCCGCAATAATACTGACCAGGCAAAATCTGATTCAGGATATTTATCATAAAGCCAGGAAGCGGTTTTGTACTGTTCCTCAAAATCTTCTCCAGTCTGATATGCAAAATAGAGAGCATAATAGAACTTGTCGGGAGTAAAAATATTATCATCCATCACAAGGCTGGATTCCATAACAGAAACAGCTTTACCGAACAGCATTTTGTCTATAGCAAGTACTGATACTGCTGCAAGTTCCATGGCTTTTATATTCGATTTATCATTACCCCTTTTTTTCCAAAAGCCCTGTATTGGATGTCCATAGAGAGGTTCGTCTCCCTCTCTGACAAATGAGCTGTAATCCTTGATAAACCAGTCCAACCAGTCTGATGCAGACCTCAGCTTCCCGGAATCAAGATATTCAAGGACTACACTTCCGATGGGTGTTCTAAAACTGTCTGTTGCTGCAATTTTTAAATCAGAGCCTGTTTTTTTTATATAAAAATTGGAATCCAGGTTTGTTCCCAGACCTGTTTGAATAAGCTTTAAATGATATCCCCCATCTGCATCTTGTCGGACCTGGAATTTAATATCTGATAACATCAAATCCAGAATAACTTCCATGGGCAGTCCCGCCGATATGCTTTCGTTTCGTAAAGACCACCATTCGGAATGAAAATTATTATTATTATCTCTGTTTATAGCCCTGTCGAATAAATCTGCAGTCATAATTTCTTTCAGACCCTTAAAATCAGAACCATTGGACATATAAAGGGCTGTATAAAATTTCTTTACCAGAGCCTCAGGATCATCAGGATTGTATACAATTTCTTCAAACAGAACAGTCCGGGCAAGAACACCGGCTCTGGATTCCAGAGACATTGCATCCGGTGATCCTTTTGCAGCCTCCTTAAGCAGCATAGAAGCTGAAGTATAATCCCTTATATGAATAAGCAGTTCCCCTGCACTGGAAAGAATATGCCTTTTATCAACGGCATCTCCTGTTTTAGACGCTTCCCCAAAAGCAGCATCAAATTCACCTGCTGCAGCATAGGCTGCAACCTTGTACAGAGTAACTGTCTTCTGATTTTCAAGTTTTCCAAGAGCAGTTTCCAATTCATCCCAGGCTTCGAGATAAAGAAGATCTGTTATAACATTTATATCCATTCCTTTATCAGCAAGCTTATCACCAATCTGCTTATAGGTTTCAATAGCCTCCCGCAGGTTTCCGCTACTGTAGCGAAGCCCATTTTCATCATACTCCATAAGAATTGCCAGATTTGCAAAATTCGACCACTCGTCAGCATCTATTTCTACAGCCTTCCTATAGGCTTCAATTGCCCCGGTCCTGTCATACCCAGGTCCAAAACGGACACCAAGTTCATCATGCTGAAGAATCCAGGCAAGCTTACTAAATGCCTGTGCAGATTTATCATTTAGTTCAACAGCCCTTTCGGCTGCTGCTCTGGCATCAAGGCCCATTCCTGCCTTCAATAGTGCATCCGCCAGTCTTATTAAATGGATCTCTTTTCCCGGCTCACGGTCACTTATAGCTTTTAGATAATCAATAGAACCCCTGTAGTCCCCTTCTGCCAATAATTTTTCCCCAATATGATCAAATACTACAAGAATTGGATTTTCTTTGGAAAAACGAATAACTTCTTTTTTTGTTACCTCAAAATCTGCAGCAGAAATTAACCTTTGTCCCGAACTTAAAGTAAGGACTGCTTCCACAACGTCATCCGTTATTTTAAAATGCTTTTCTACAGTAATATCTCCAAGATTGATAATTTCTGATTTCGGGAGTTCCCTCAAAGAAAATCCACCTGGAGGATTAATTGTATATCGGGTTTCAAAAGTAAACGGTTTGTAGAAATAGTAATCATTTTTACGAATATCAGCATCTGTTTCTTCATTATCATTTTCTTCATTCTCTGAAAGAAAAATACCCGGAAGGTAATTTACAAGCTCTCCCTGCATTATGGCAACAATGGCCTGGGAATCTTCTGTTACGCCCCTGCCCGCACCTTCTATATTTAATTGAACATTAAAGTGTTCATCGAAATTCCCTGTATCACTGTACTTAAAACCTGTGTTCCTGCCAAAACGATAGGACCGTTTTATATATTCATCGATACCTGAATTTATATCATCTTCCTTCATGAACAGGTATCTGCTTCTGTGTGCACTGTCTTCAGCACCAAAGTAAGTTGTAGTCTCCAAAACATCTGAAAAGCCCGTATCATTCAAAGAATACCCGATATTTCTTACAGTTTTATTATCTGCCGCAGTAGAAACTGAAGTTTTTACAAGATCAGTTGTTGATGAAGACGCTATAAGTGCCCATCTGTTCTGATCGCTTAAAGGAAGATACCCATTAAAAGAAAATTCTGCTGTAGGATCTATCCAGAAGGGATCATCCCCTCCAACATAGACTATTGCATGATTAAACCCTCCAAGCCCGGGCAGAGAGGGATCAATATCTCTTGATGAACCGGCTCTTAGAAGTGCTACCCAGGCATCAAAACCTGCTTCCCTCATCATAGCAGTAACTATAACAGCCTTGTCCTTGCAGTCCCCAAAACCCCGTTCCAGTGTTACCTCAGGGATGGCGGGTATGATCGAACCGGTTCCAAGCTCCAGTCCGGTATATCTTATCTCTCTGTTCAACCACTGGGTAATACATACAGCAGTATCATGAGCATTATCCTTTGCCAGTGTCTTTAATTCATCACTAAAATCAGATGATCCAAGTTTTTCCTCAATTAAACCGGAATAGACTGATGCAATTTTATCCCAGGAAGTTCCAGTTGAAAATGCCAGAGAAACCCAGTGAGGATGGTCCGGAGGCAAACCGGATTCTATTTCTTCTGCAACCGGTACGAGGGGATACTCATAAGTATATGTGTCAACTCCATTTTTATTGGTAATTAGCGGTTTCAAATCCTCTTTGAGGGTAATTTTGAAATGAAATGGTAAATTCCCGGGTACTTCAATAATAACTCTGTTCATAGCAATAGGATTAGAGCCTTCAAAATACCACGATCTGGAAATACCGGTACCAAATTTCGGCACGGTATTTACCACGATTGTTTCCTCTTCCACTATTGAACCAATGGTTACCCTGGGGAAGGGGGCCTGAAGCAGCTTTCTGTCGGAATAGACATTTGCAATATCACTGCTTTCTGTACTCTCAATTATATGGTCCTGGGTAAGAAAATATGAATTCCCGTCAGGGTTTGTAACTCTAACCCTGATTACGGGTCTCTCCTGGTTCCAGGGAGTCCAGGAAACCTGTGTGCTGGCCCAGTTATCAATTCCGCTTTGATCCAGAATTTTATAAACCCATTTATATTTTGCAATTAAACTTCCATCTTCTGCAAATGAAAAATGCCCTTCGGAAAGAAGTATACGTACTCCATGTTCACCTTCCATAACAAGGGTATCTGCAACTACAGCCATTTCTTCATAACTTGCTTCAAAAGGAGACTGCTCCCAGGGGAGAGTGCCTGTGCTTATTTGATTATTCTTTGGTACTGATGTACAGCTGAAAACAAATAATAACATGAGAATGGGCAGGATATATTTATATAATCTCATTGTTGCTCCATGTTTAACTATAATTCAAAGGGCGCAATAAATTGCGCCCCAATCTGAATCAGAATATTACATTTTTACGTAATAAAATGTAAAACAGTGTTAGACAAAAATAACACTTTATTAGGCAAGAAACAAGAAATGTGAAGAAATAATGTGATTATTGGAATGGATTTTCTACACAAATACCGGAATAATACTGTCCGGCATTTAAATCTTCAGAATATATTACAGAGCAGTTTGCATATTCTGCATTACTTATAATACAGGAATCCCAGAACCCTATTTTGTAACTCTGCATCAATTCCACTGCACGTCTAATTATTTCGGGTGACTGTCTGACTACTTCGAAAGATTCCAGAAGCTTAAGCTGTCGCAATATAATTGAATACTCCTGATGAAGCTTCTTTATGGCCACAAAAGTATATTCCTGCAGGACCTGGGTTGAAATAGTTGCATTTTTTGTTTTCATCAGTCCGGTTATTAATTCCAATGCCCTGTCCTGTTTTTTCTTATCTCTTTTATCATTGGCATATACAACAATATTTGTATCCAGAAATACTTTATCCACTGCTAAATTCCTCTCCCATAAATTTCATCTCTGTTAAATTTGAAATTTTCTAAAGATTCACCCCCA
>JAUVLL010000338.1 GCA_030600745.1 Spirochaetaceae bacterium
TGTGGAGATCAAATCTATGCTGATGAAAGAAGTAAAAAAACATTCAGTATTGTAGAAGTGATAATCCTGCAAGAGTTCTGGTTAATTTTGCATTTTCACTTGACTATCATTATAAAAACAGTTATCTATTATAAAGTTAGATTCTTTTGGCTTTACATGCAATTCACTGCGCAAGGATTTAAATATATGACAAATATACTGGAAATCAAAAATCTCTTTGTTGAGGTTGATAATAAGGTAATTCTTCGCAATGTAAATCTGGAAATCCCCATGGGAGAAGTACACCTTCTTATAGGACCAAACGGAAGTGGTAAAACTTCCCTATTAATGACAATTATGGGGTATCCGCAGTACAGGGTTACTAAAGGCAGTATTTCATTCAATGGAAAAAACCTGCTGAAGTTAAATATTACAGAAAGAGCAGCTCTTGGAATTGGTATTGCAGAACAGCGCCCTCCCACAATTAGCGGTGTCAGATTAAAGATGCTTCTTTCTTATCTTCTTGATAAAAACCCTGAATGGAAAGAGGAGATTGACAGGGAGATAGAGAATGCAAAAATGGACTCTTTTCTTAACAGGGACATAGATGGAGGTCTTTCAGGGGGAGAAATAAAAAAGTCTGAACTTCTGCTGTTACTTTCCAGACAACCCGTTTTTACTATGCTTGATGAACCGGACTCGGGAGTTGATATTGATTCTCTGGAATTATTAAAATCAATGATTAATAAATTGTTTTCCCGGGAGGAAAAGTATCCTTACCGACCCAGGCCGCTCTCTACATGGCAAAGGCCAACGAAAAACAGATAATTCATAATATCGTAATACTGGAAGATAATTCTGAACTGGAACTTATAACAGGATGTGTTACAAAACAGGGCATAGAAAAAGGAGAACATGTGGCTGTTAGCGAAACATATATTGGAAAAAACGCAAAGTTTACAAACACCATGGTTCACAGCTGGGGATCGGAGGTAGAAGTTAAACCTCATTCGGTAACTGTTGTAGAGGAAGGGGGCAGCTTTGTAAGCAACTATGTTTCACTTCGCCCTGCAGGGAAAATAGAATCTAATCCCGTTACATATTTAAATGGTCAGGGTGCCTCTGCAAAGTACTTCAGCATTATCCTTGGTTCAGGGTCATCAACAATAGATCTTGGAGGAGATATGTATCTCAATGCAAAGGGAACAAGTACAGAAATTGCCCACCGGGCTGTCTGTACTGGGGGTAAAATCGTTCAAAGAGGAATGTTAATTGGAAAAGAGGGTTTTATTGAATCCATTCCGGGAGTAAAAGCTTATCATGAAGATGCCAGAATGAGCCACGAAGCCAGTATTGGGAAAATTGCTCCAAGTGAGGTCCAATACCTGATGACCCACGGGATGAAGGAGAAGGAAGCAATATCCATGATAATCAGAGGCTTTCTCGACAGCGATATCAAGGGGCTGGGTCCTGAACTTGATAAAAGTATAGCCGAAATTGCAGAACTTGCCGGCCATGGTGAGGATGATTTCACGATAAACTGAAAAAGAATTATATTATAGAGAATAAGGATATGCAGACGACAACATTGGATGCCGCACCAGTTCGAAATCGGCCTGGTTATTAAATTTGTTATTAATTTTTATATTGGAGGAACAAAATGGAAAAAAGAAAAATTAAAGAAGGGATTTACTCTGTAGGTGCTGTTGACTGGGACAGCCGCATGTTCGACAATCTTATTCCACTTCCTGACGGAACAAGCTATAATGCCTTTCTGATTCGGGGAAGTGAAAAAACTGCATTAATAGATACTGTTGATGCAACAATGACAGATGTTATTTTAAAACGTCTGGATCAGCTTGACTGCAGGCATATTGATTATATTGTTATTAACCATGCCGAACAGGATCATTCCGGTTCACTACCTCAGATAATGGAGAAATTCCCTGAAGCACAGGTTGTCGGAACAGCAAAATGCAAGGGTATGTTAATGGACTTGTCTCTTGTCGGGGAAGATAGGTTTTTAACAGTTAAAGATGGTGAAACAATTTCACTGGGAAACAGAACTCTTGAATTTATCCATGCCCCATGGGTTCATTGGCCCGAAACAATGCTGACATATTTAAGAGAGGATGAGATTCTTTTCTCATGTGACCTTTTTGGATCCCACCTTGCAACTACAGACTTGTATGTTAGTGATGAAGGGCAGGTCCATGAAGCGGCTAAACGATATTATGCAGAAATTATGATGCCCTTTCGATCTATCCTAAAAAAGCACTTGGAAAAACTTCAAAAATACAAATTATCTATCATAGCCCCCAGTCACGGACCTATTTACAATAGACCGGAATTTATTCTTGATGCATATCAGGACTGGGTTTCCAGCAAACCTAAAAATATCGTAGTCCTCCCCTACATCTCCATGCACGGAACTACACGGGAAATGGTAAAATACTTAGTGGATGCTCTGGTAGATAAAGGTGTGACTGTTAAACAGTTCGACCTTGCTGCCACTGATATTGGGAAACTTGGTATTGCTTTAGTAGATGCCGCAACCATTGTAATAGGATCACCAACTGTTCTGACAGGTGCACATCCAAATGTAGTAAGCACAGCATATCTGGCAAATGCACTACGCCCAAAAGTAGAATTTCTTTCAATAATCGGCTCCTATGGATGGGGAGGTAAAATGGTGGAACAACTTGCTCAAATGATTCCCAATCTCAAGGTGGAAATAATAGATCCCGTTGTTATTAAAGGATTCCCCGGTAAAAATGATTATAAAGCACTGGATAAACTGGCTACAGGTATTGCAAAGAAACATAAAGAACATGGCCTTATTTAATAAACATCTTTTAGACGGTGTGATGTATTATCAGTAACTGACATATTTACAAATATGATATTTTAGGGGCTGGAATGATTTCCAGTCCCGGTTCAGGGTGATAACTATAACGATTTGCTATAAAAATAGAATTTAGGGAATTAAACTCCATATCTTAATATTATCTATCCACTGATGAAATGGTCCGGATGCATAATTTGTAAACACCATAACAGCAGTAATTGGATCCACTAGTCCAGAGCAAAATCTACCTATAAAGGAATATTTATTTTTTTTGAGTCCCTGGCCCATTCCCCTATCCACTATGAATCTTCTCTGATATTCTAACATTTTATTAGATAATAACAAAACATCACTGAATTTTTTGGAGGGTTTTGTATTGACAGAGAAACTTAACAGATTTCTCCAGGTACCTATGGGGACTGAGACTAT
>JAUVLL010000258.1 GCA_030600745.1 Spirochaetaceae bacterium
CAGGTTGATGCCGCAGTGGAAAATGGTATTGAAGCCGGATATATAAACAGTTCATTGTCTTATGAAGATTCAGATATTGTTTTTTCCAGATTGCAGAATGGAAAATTAAAACTGCTTTATATTGCACCGGAGCGATTTGCAGTTGAAGGTTTTATAAGCAGACTGCAGAATATTAATCTAAGTCATATTTCTGTTGATGAAGCACATTGTGTTTCGGAATGGGGACACGATTTCCGCCCCGACTACCTGTTACTTTCCAGGTTGCGGGAGTATTTCCCGAATATAGTTATTTCTGCTTTTACTGCAACAGCTACCAGGAAGGTACAGAGCGATATTATTACCCAGCTGAAATTAAAGGAGCCTTTGTGTATCAGGGCTTCTTTTAACAGAAAGGAACTGTACTACAGTATAATCCGTAAATCCAATGCAAATCAGCAGATACTGGAATTTGTAAGAGACCATCCCGGGACTTCAGGAATTGTTTATCGTACAACCCGGAAAGATGTTGAAAGTACATCGGCCTATCTTAATAAATATGGAATAGCGTCTCTTCCTTATCATGCCGGACTGGCAGATGATGAAAGAAAGCAAAATCAAAATCTATTTAAGAAAGATGAGATTGATATTATAGTCGCCACTATAGCTTTTGGTATGGGGATTGATAAATCCAATGTCCGTTTTGTTATTCATGGAGATCTTCCGAAGAGTATTGAAAGTTACTATCAGGAGACAGGGAGGGCAGGAAGGGATGGAGAGCTTTCTCATTGTCTCCTTTTGTACAGCAGAGGAGATACAGGAAAAATACTTTATCATATTAGAAATATTGAAAATGAAGATGAGCAGATTAGGGCAAGAACCAACCTGTCAGGAATAATTTCCTATGCCGAGACAAGTGTCTGCAGGCGAAAGCAGCTGTTATCCTACTTTGATGAAGCATACCCCGGAAACTGCGGTATGTGTGATTTATGTAATGATGAAGTTGAGCTGGTGGATGGGACTGTAGACGCTCAAAAGGTTTTGTCAGCAATAAAAAGAGTATATGAAAAATTTGGTATTACCTATATAATTGATATTATCCGCGGAGCAAATACCGCAAAAATAAGACAATATGGCCATGATCGGCTTCCTACTTATGGAGTTGGAAAAGGTGAGAGTAAGGATTACTGGCATAGGGTAATTGATGAACTTCTGGGGCAGGAGTGTATTTTCAGGGATGAAGATCAATACGGTATTCTTCGAATTACAGAGAAGGGGAAACAAATTTTATATGGAAAGGGAACACTCTCTGTCGCAAAACGATACAGTATAAAAAAATCGAAAGTAGCAGTGGATTACGGGCAGGGTGATGAAGCCCTTTTTGATCTCCTTAAGAAACTTAGGCTTGGGATAGCCCGGGAGAAAGGCCTTCCACCGTATATGATTTTTTCTGATAAGACACTGCGGGAGATGTGTGTTAAGCTTCCCCAGTCAAAAAACTCTTTTCTGGATATAAATGGAGTGGGACAGGTAAAAATGGAGTCTTATGGGGATGATTTCCTGGGGTGTATCGAAGGGTTTGTTAAGAATGATTGAATGTTTAATGGAAATATTAAACCCCTTGAGTCAATTCTGGTGGATTGCATTGCTTTCAGTATTATTCTTTACGGGGATTGTTTTTTTAGTACCAGTAGCAGTAATTATTCTGCCTGTCGATTATTTTGCCGGAGAAAAACGGCATGGAATAATAAAAGAATTTATTTTCCCTTTTAACATGATTCTTTTGGCTCTGAAAAACCTGACTGGATTTGTTCTGTTTGTTTTTGGAATAATTCTTCTTTTTATTCCGGGTCAGGGGCTTCTAACAATTTTTGCAGGTTTGATGCTGATGAATTTCCCCGGTAAGCGAAGACTTGAACTTTCTATTGTCAGAAGAAAGAAGGTATTAAATTCCATAAACTGGATACGGGAGAAAGCGGGGAAAGAACCTATCCAGGATATCTATAACAGCTAATTCGGATTGTCTCTTAATCTGATCTCATTATACTATTTAAATGTTTTTGATCCAATTAGTGAGTTTAATAATTACAAGTTAAATTCTTCAAAAATCCTACAGGTACTCCTATAGTTTCCCATATTGTAGGATTAAAAGGTTCTTATATAGGAGAGAACCTTATGTTCGACCCCCAATAACCGGAACATTCTCCAACAAAATGTTATCTATACCAAACCCAACCGGGGCACGTCCTATAATCGAAACAACAGATCCAGATATGTAGGTATAGGCCAAAGGTCACATGGGATAAGGGTTTCAAGGGTATCCGATGCCACTCTGAGATCAGCCATTTTTGTAAATACCTTCGTTCTGTATTCCGTTGCCTGTTCAAAGGGGGAGGATTCAATATTCCTGGCAAGTAATAGATGTTTTTCAAGGGACTCTATATTGTTGTAAAGGAGTTCAGAGCTTTCCACTACTTTACCAAGGATTGTTTCAAAAGAACTGTTTCCCTTAATGCCGGATGCTTTTATACCTTCAATTGTGCCTGAAAGCTGTCTTATATACTCTCCAGCTACGGGAAAGATTTGTTTTTTGGTAAGCTCAATCATTATGGAAGCCTCTATATTGATCTGCTGACTATAAGCTTCCAACTGTATTTCCTGTCTTGATTCAAGTTCATGCCTTGTAAAAACATTGTGCCGCTCAAAGAGATCAACAGAGTAATCTTTTGAGATTTCGGCAAGGGCGTCTACAGTATTGGAAAGATTTATAAGTCCCCTGTCGGCGGCTTCCTTAATCCATTCTTCCGAATAGTTATTTCCATTGAATATTATACGTTTGTGTTTACGGTATGTATCTTTAATCAGTTCTCTCATGCTTTTATTAAGATCGGATGTATTCTCGAGTTTGTCTGCGAACTCCGAAAGGACATCTGCTACAGCCGTGTTTAAGACTATATTGGGATAAGCTATGGACATTGAAGAAGGTACCATTCTAAATTCGAATTTATTTCCGGTAAAGGCAAAGGGTGATGTTCTGTTTCTGTCTGTTAAATCCTTGGGAAGTTTGGGAAGTGAGGATACTCCCAGCTCAATTGTTTCTTTTCCTCCTGAAGTATACTTATCACCATTGGCGAGATTATCTAAAATTTTAGAGAGCTGATCACCGAGAAAGATCGAAATAATGGCTGGAGGTGCTTCGCTTGCTCCTAGTCTGTGATCGTTTCCTGAATTTGCTGTGGACATTCGTAAGAGCGGGGCATATTTATCTACAGCTTTTATTACGGCCACTAAAAAGAGGATGAAATGGGCATTTTCTGTGGGGTCGTCTCCAGGTTTCAGGAGATTGAGCCCTGTGTCTGTGTCCATAGACCAGTTATTATGCTTTCCGGATCCATTTACACCGGCAAAGGGTTTTTCATGAAGAAGAGCCACAAGGTTATGCCTGACGGCAACTTTTTTCATGGTTTCCATAAGCAGCTGATTTCTGTCTGTAGCTACGTTGGAAGTATCGAAAATGGGAGCCAGTTCAAACTGATTTGGAGCAACCTCGTTATGCTGGGTTTTTGATGCTATTCCCAGTTTCCAGAGTTCAAGATTGAGTTCGCTCATAAATGCGGAAGCTCTTTCTTTAATGGCACCAAAATAATGATCGTCCATTTCCTGTCCTTTCGCGGGTTTTGAGCCTATTACTGTTCTTCCTGTCAGCATCAGGTCCGGACGTTTATCATAAAATTCCCTGTCGACCAGAAAATATTCCTGTTCCGGTCCTACTGATGTGTTAACACGCCCCGCTTCAATCCCCATTATCCTGAGTATTCGAAGTGATTGCTTATTAATAGCTTCCATAGAGCGGAGGAGAGGTACTTTCATATCCAGAGCTTCTCCTGTATATGATATAAAAGCTGTTGGAATACAGAGAGTAATACCGCCGGAATTGTCCTCTTTAAGAAAGGCAGGTGATGTTGTGTCCCATGCTGTATAACCTCTTGCTTCAAATGTTGCACGAAGTCCTCCGCTGGGAAAAGATGATGCGTCAGGTTCCCCCTGGATAAGCTCTTTTCCGGAGAATTCCATTATTACCCTGCCGTCAGCAGTAGGAGAAATAAAGGAATCATGTTTTTCTGCTGTTAAACCTGTCAGTGGCTGAAACCAGTGGGTAAAGTGGGTTGCACCTCTTTCCAATGCCCAGTCTTTCATTGCATTTGCAACTACTTCGGCTATTCCCAGGGATAGACTGTTTTTGCCATTCTGGACGAGTTTTAGTTCCTTGTATATTGATTTAGGAAGTCTCTCTCTCATTACCGCATCTCCGAATGAGTTTATTCCATATATTTCTCTTACCGGGGTTTTTGTGAAATCAGTAGTATTCATTTTAGTGTTCTCCTTGATATTGCTGCAATTTCAATGGTAAGTATACAGCAAATAGTGTGCCATATTGTAGGGGCTCCTCTTGCGGGTGCCTTTCCATGATACATCATATGCTGTATAGGGGCAGATACGCCTGTTCAGCATGATTGTGTATCGATATGAGATTTTTTTATCGTCGATAAACATACAAAAATGTAAGTATATTTATAAAACCCTACATTTATGTAGCTAATTGTCTGGTATTGATGTTGAATTTATCTACCCTAAGCCCCATTTGTCTTTCTGTTAGTCCCAGTTGCCGGGCAGCTTTTGCTCTGTTTCCCCTGGAAGATTTAAGAGCGTCAAAGATAAGTTCCTTTTCCAGCTTATCAACTGCCGCCTTAAGGGTTTCATGGAGCTCCGTTCCTGTAGATTCAGCACTCTGGAGGCTTGGTGGAAGGTGATGACCGTGTATTACACCATCTGAGCTTAACAGAACAGCTCTTTCTATACAGTTCTCAAGTTCTCTAATATTTCCCGGCCATTGGTAGCTCATAAATAGTTCTATTGCAGGGGTGGATATACGTTTTATTGGTTTTCCTGATAATTTTCCGTATTTTTCAGTAAAGTGATCTGCCAGCAGCATAATATCACTGCGTCGATCCCTGAGCAGGGGCAGGTGTATCGGAAATACATTCAGGCGATAGTAT
>JAUVLL010000010.1 GCA_030600745.1 Spirochaetaceae bacterium
TGTAGATATTATAGAGATATTTATAGGAAGTGTTTAATCCCAAGCTGAAAGAGGGTGAAAATTTAAAAGAAACGGATCCTTTAACAAGGGCAAGTGGATTGCTTCCAATAGTTCCCTGATAAATTCCTAATCCCCAACCACCTGCTGCAGATAGTTTGAAATTCAGTTTTTAAAACAGGATCATAGTTGATACCAGCACCCATGCCCAAAGAAATAATGGAAATACTTGTATCTGCTGTTGTGCTGATAAGGCCAAAGTCAACCAGGCCAGTGCCAAAAAATACAGATTCAGAAGAAAATGGTATTTCACCTGTCAGGCTGACAGAGCCTCCAAAGGAATACATCTGCTCCCCTTCTGACGATAGGGGGCCAAAAGGTATCTCTACTCCAGGGGTAACACTTAGACTAATATCTGTACCTTGAGATTGAACTGCAAGAATTGATAGAAATAAAAACAGAATAACAAAACCGGTGTTTTTTGACATGAGCAGACCTCTCATAATAGACATTTTAACTATCCATAAACCGGAGATCAGAATGTGAGAAGCAAAGATGCAATATCTCCCTACAGGTTATTTTTTATCACATTTAATTCAACTTTACAGTACAATTTCCATTTTATTTAATCTTTTTATTTAATCTAATTAAATCGTAGTTTCTACTTCAGCAACCATGCACCATCGTCCCTCATTTTTATAAAGTGATACTGAATCTATTGTTCCAATGGATTGGTCAGAGGAATGGAACCAGGGTGACGATTTGTAATCTATCTGGATACACATTTTCTTGTCTGGCTCTACCAGAAAGACAGAAGCAGATTTACCCCTGAAGCTCTGAATCTTATCGATAAAGAAGAATTATTTATCTCTCCAATGGTTGAACTTGAATTGGAGTACCTGTTTGAAATTGAGAGGATAAATGCAGCGAATGAGCAGATATGCCCCGTGTGAAGAGAAGGATTGGAGATGGAAAGTAGTTTACTAAAAATAGTTGGGAGGGATAATTGTTTTAAGTGATAAATACCGGGCCATAGGCTCAAAGTCTTTATCATCATGAAGTAATGGAATACTATTATTTATACAGAATGTCCCAATAATTATGTCAATTGTTTTCCTTACAGTAACTCCCTTTTTTCTTAATTCTCTGTAGTTGTCAGCACTTTTAACAGCAAGATCGTATCCCCCTATCTGTTTATATACTAACAAACTCATAGCATCTTTGGCTTTTTTATATTCATTATCTTTTCTAAATCCCTGAAGAACTTCAGTTAATATTAAATCTCCTGTAAGTACCGGAATTTGCTGAAGCATTTGGTCCAGAACTTCAGTTTGCCATGTATCCTGTCCGTTAAAATAATTAATCCAAACTGAGGAATCGACTAAAATCATTAATCATCCCTCATAGTGGCCAAATCACCCTCCCAGTTTAATTTCCCCTTGAGTACACGAATTGATTCCTGTTTTTTGATCTGTACAAGTAATTTTAAAGCTGTATCTACAACACCTTTTTTAGTCTTAATGTTACTTAATTTTATTGCTTCTGACATTAACTTGTCATCAACGACTATGTTCGTTCTCATTGTAGACCTCCACAGTATTTAATGTGTACTATTTTAAATAATATACACATTGATGTCAATTGCCTTATCAGCCTGCATCCTCATCGTATATTAACAATGTCTATCTAACTCTAATTCCCATCCCAACCAGCAATTCGGGCCCAAAGCCACCAGATGGCATAGGCTTTCCGGTTAGCATTTAATGGTTGACTGTGAGCAGAGCCGCAACTGTACCAATCTGTATTTTCTACATGACTGTTTTGCCAGTTTATCGCCCAATTCGCATCTCTTACACCGTTGTCATCAGAATCATAGTCACAGTTATCATTTGGAATCTTATCTCCATAATACGTACTATCTGGATCATAACTTTCTATATCTTCAAAATCAAATAGAACTTTATTATTTGCAGAACAAAAATTTCTAATCTGCTCGTTCCTAAGATATAGGTTTCCTGTCAACCCTGTACCATCCAGATGACCGGTCATGTATACAAAGATGATATTCGGATATTCTGCCTCAAGCTGAGCCATTGGTGTTAGATAGGTATCCAGCATACTCTGTTCAGTACGACCCGAGACCTGCCCGCACCAGGACCATATAATAACATTTACATCCGAATTTGCAGCATCCTCCAGGTAGGCCCTTGTATTGTTTACCCATTGGGGATAATACCCAACATCACCGACCATCGCATAATCATGGAGATCCAATGCACCTCCCGATCCTTCATTATTCCAGGAAAACAGATCATATTCATATCCCTGACCATTCATAAATGAAACCAAACCTGTCATCCCATTGGTTATTTGACTGCCATGGGATGTATGCCCATAGGCTATATGCAGAGTATCTTTTGCAGTATCAATTGCCGATACAGGTATTGATCTTAAAACTGATTCTGTTGCTGCAAGGTGATTCGCAACATAATTGTGTCCCATAAAATTTTCTGCATTTATTGGACAATCATCCGGACTGAATTCCGATATTTTGCGCTTTTTTCCGGAAAGCATTCCGAGTTATTGACTTTTTGTACTATATGAGATAATATTTCATTATGCTTCCCTATGGCGACATCGTAACAATTATTCAGGAAAGTTCGGTTTACAAGACAGAGAATATAGTAACCAGAAAACTGGAAATAATTCTTTCAGAAAATCTTCTGGGAAAAAAGCCGATAAAAGTAATTACCGGAATACGCCGGTCAGGTAAATCCTTTATTCTAAAAAGGCTGTATCAGAAACTTACTACAGATATTCCTAAAAAAAACCTTTTATTCATTAATTTTGAAAATGACAGACTTAGCGGCCATTTAACTTTGTCATCTCTTAGAGATATCTATGATACTTTTAGGTTGAAATCTGATCCGGAGTATCGTATTTATCTTTTTTTTGATGAAATACAAAACATCCCAGGATGGGAAAAGTTTGTCAGAACTGTCTATGATTCAGAGGATGATGATATTTATATTACCGGATCAAACAGTCAGCTTTTATCCAGTGAGTTCAGCACAGTTATTGGAGGACGGGTATTGGAATACCAGCTCCAACCATTTACTTTTAATGAATTTCTGGATTTTCATGGTTACAGGCAGCTGGATCTATTTTCCATCAATGAGGAAAAAACACAAATCAGCCGCCTGTTTGAAACCTATCTGGAGTCGGGGGGATTCTGTGAAACCTTTACACTTTCTAATAAACATAAAGAAATTTACCGTCAGTCCCTTATTGAGAAAATTGTATTAAAAGATATTATAAACAGATATAGAATTCAGAAACCTGATGTTTTGCAGAACATGTTTCTTTATATGGCAAAAAATCCCGGTTCCATTGTCAGTGCCGCTAAATTAAGTAATGTTATGGGAATTGATGATAAAACTGTCAGTCTATTTCTTTCATATCTTAATAATGTATTTTTGATAGGAAGGGTTGATAAGTATCAGTGGAAGACCAAAAATATTTTTCACAGCCAAAAAAAGTACTATCTGTCTGACAATCTATTTACACACCTATGTCTGGAATCACGAAAACTTGAAAATTTTATGTATACACATCTAATCGAAAAATATGGTGCTTCCACAGTTTTTTTCTTAAGAAATGAGAAAGGACAGGAGATAGATTTTGTAATTACTTACGGTCGACAGTACTACTGCTATCAGGTATGTACAGATCTGAATGATGAAAATCAAAAAAGAGAGTTTCGTAGTCTTCGTAATTTAATGAAATATCGTACAGACAAAGAGATTAAAGGAGATAAATACTATCTGTTATATCAAAAAGATTCCAGATCAATTAAAGATATACCATCAGGAATAGAAGCAAGGCAAATTATGGAGTTTGTTTTAACTGAATAATTGATTTTCAATATAATCAGTCTGCGATTCCTATTTCTTCAAAAAAAATATCAGCTGGAATAGATATCATTTGACCCAGTGGAACAGCACGCATTATTTCTTCAATTTTAGGTCCAACTATAAATATTTTAGAAACCAGCTCTTTGGCATACACACTGTCTCCGGATTTTACTGCATCAATCATCATTCTAACTGATTTCTCTTCTATAACTCCTAATTCCTTTTCACGACCCTCATCATCGGAAATATGACGAAGTTCTCTTAAAAGTTGTTGAATCTGACCCATTAAACTTAAAACCCGGTTATTTGTGGCCTGAAAGATCATTTCCATAAAATTGAGGAACAGTTCCTTTTGAAGAGCTGCATCATCATCTCCAGTCCAGATAAAATCTATATATGCCTGTCCCCTCTTTTCAATCTCAATTTTCTGATTTTCTGTACAGTGTACTGCTGCCTGTGCAAAGATTTCCGGCAGGATAAACTGCTCATACTCCTGCATCTCCCAGGTGCTTGCTCCTTCACGACGTAGAATAGTTGAAATTGCTTCTATAAAATAATTGTTCATTTCAACAGTAACATACATCCCCTTTCCATGACGAATCTCAATCAATCCCCATGCCATTAAAATTCGTGCAGCATCTCTGACAACTGATCTGCTGACATTAAACTGCTGAGCTAATTCAGGCTCGGTTGGTAAAGTTTCCCCCGGTTTAATTTCTCCCCTGATAATGGCTTCCTTTACTGTTACGGCGACTTTCTCTGCCAGAGTTTCTTTTTTATCAATTGCATTAAAGTTCATTTGTTACTCCTGTTACCATTTTTTTCTTTTTAGATGCCAACAAATATGAAATACTTGAAATCATTAATAATCCTGCGCCTACCTTCCATGTAAAACCTATGCCGATTATTTCGGACAGAATGCCTCCTGCTAAAGCTCCTGTCATTCCACCTGCCTGCATAATAAAGGAAATAACAGAGAGTAGGGTTGCACGACTCTCTGAAGGAATTTCCTGATTTAGAATTGACAGCTCTACTGGGTTACTGGTTCCATTAAAAAGAAATAATCCGATATAAACAACAGAAAACCAACCTAATTCCAGAATACCGGAGAGAACAAAAAACATTCCACCTAATACAAATCGCTGTGAAAACAGAAATATAAAAGGTTTATTTCCCATTAACCTGCAGAGCGGCCAGGATATAAGACTCCCTAAAGCTCCTGCCAGAAAATATCCATTGGTTAAAAGGCCATAGATAAAAGTACTTTCCATTCCGCCTGTTATCTGAAAAACCCTTGGCTGCCAGAATGTCTCAAGGCCTGAAAAAGAAAATCCCCAGACCAGAGAAGTCAACATAATTACTAAAAAAACAGGACTTCCTTTTATTGTACTGAATGCAAGGGAAACAACCCCCTCTGATCTATTTCTGCCATGCATTGTTGTAGATTGTTCTTTGGATTGGGCAGATAATTGAATCACTTTATCTGTTGAATCAGGAACGAACAGATTAAAAAATACAGCCAGAACAAGATATAGTAATACCGCTGTACAGAAATTAAGAGCGTAAAAATCTGATAGTGGGATAATCAGAATTCTCTCTATACGCATATCAGGGAGTATTCCACCCAGAAGTGCTCCAAGAGCCAAACCAACAGGAATAGCAAACTGAGTATAGGAAATCAACTTCTCTACGCTTCTGTTGTCTCCTTCTGTAGAGACATTATTAATAAAAACTGCTTCCATGGAACCTGAAGAAAATGCCCTGCCTGAGCCCCACAAAACAAAGGATATAGCAATCCAGACAGCATCTGTTGTAAGCATAAGCATTAGCATAGCTAAAGAATTTAGATAAAGTGATAGCATGTAAACTTTTTTATGGCCAAGGAAATCAGCTAGAATCCCTGATGGAATTTCGAGAATAATTACAGTGACCGAATATAAGGCCATATTAAATCCAATTTGTATGAGGGAAAGCCCTCTCTCCAGCTGGAACAGAACTAAAACAGGAATTAACAGTCCAAGAATAAATTTATGCCATCCCTGGAAAATACAAGCCTGCAAAATAGATTTGTCAATTTTTTCCATGTCATCCCCTCATATTGTCATATGATGACACAATTAATATAGTATATCACAGAAATATTGTCAAATTAATAGTGATAGTTGGCTGAAGGGAGTTAAAACCAATCCTCAATCTGCAAGTTTGAAACTCTTTCAAATTCTTTTGTATTGTGAGTAACCAGTATTCCATTATTTGCTAAAGCGGTGCCGGCTATCAGTGTGTCAAAAGGACCAATTGGCATGCCATTTTTTTCAAGCTGAACACAGAGATCGGCAGAATAGTTAGCTGCTTTTACACTAAATGGCAGTATGGTTACAACAGATATTAAATCTTCGAGTTGTTTTATTCTTTTAGCAGGAGATTGAGATTTTCCAATACCTACCTCAATTTCATAGAGAACTATTGTTGGTATGCAAATTTCTTTCGGCGCAATACTAAGGAGTTTATCACCAACATGACCCAGACCCTTAAAAAAATAGATCAGTATATTTGTATCCAGAACATACATTAAAGTTCTTCCCTTTTGCTATCACCAGCATACCCTTCTCTTATTTCCGCTACTGTAGGAAAATCTTCCCATGCACCGGAAAGAGCTGCTACAGAAGCCGGCCATTCATTAGATACTTTGGCTTCAATAACACCGGCAATCCACTTGCTTAGAGAGAGTTTTGCTGATTTCGCTGCAGATTTCATTTTAATCTCTATTTGATCTTCCAGATAAATTGTTACCTGTCCCATCCGATACCTCCATTCACTTATATGTGTAAGTATATGTATATTACATAGCATTGTCAAATATGGTTTGCATGTATCAACCATTTCCGGTTTTTTTTTAAAAATCTCACAAAATGAAGAACTGTGTACATACCTAGCCTGGTCGTGCGCTTCGCTTACTGCTCGGCAATGCGACCTCTGCATACTACGTCTCTATCAATGTCAACTGTTTGTTTAATTCCCTTGACTCACAAAGACTCTATATGTACTCTATTATGGAGATACTATTTATTTTTTTAAGGAGGATGTATGTCCGAGCAGAATGTGACACCAATGCCGCAGTTCAAGATGAAACCGAAACTCGTTATTGTTGTGATCATTATAATTGCTGTTTTAGGTCTTATAATGTCAAGCTTCTACGTAGTTGACCAGACTGAACAGGCAGTCGTACTGCAGTTGGGAAAATTTAACAGAATAACAGGGCCGGGGCTTCAGTTCAAGATGCCTTTCGGTATCGAAAAAAATTACAATGTACCAACTCAGCAAATTCAGAATATGACTTTTGGTTTTAGAACGGAACAGGCTGGAATAAACACCGTCTATTCAAGAGGTGATTATCCTGAAGAATCAATTATGCTTACCGGTGATCTTAATATCATTGATGTTGAGTGGGTTATTCAGTACAGAATTACAGATCCGAAAGCATGGTTGTTTAATGTTGTTTACAGGAACCAGACTATAAGGGATATTTCCCAGTCTACTATCAATCAGCTGGTTGGTGACAGGGCCATTCTTGATGTTATTGGTCCTGAACGAACAAATATTATGGATCAGGCGAAGGTGAGAATGAACGAAATCCTTTCCAGATATGATCTGGGTGCAACTGTAACTACAGTTCAGCTGAAAAATATTGTTCCTCCTGCAGGAAACGTTCAGGATGCATTTGAAGATGTCAATAAGGCCATTCAGGATATGGAAAGGCTTATAAACGAAGGTAAAGAGGAATACAACAAAGAGATTCCAAAGGCTAGTGGTGAGGCGGATAAAATGATTCAGATAGCCCGGGGTTACGCTACTGAGCGTGTAAACAAGGCTCGTGGTGATGTAGCAAGGTTCCTTTCTGTCAGGAATGAATATGTAAAGAATCCTGCAGTTACCCGGACTCGTCTTTATATTGAAACAATGGAAGAAGTTTTTGGAGCCAAAGAAGGGACTGATCTTATTGATAAGAATATTGACGGTTTTCTACCTATTAAAAATCTTCAGGAGCAGGGGGCAGCACAATGAAAAAGATTATTACAGTACTCGTAGTTGTTGCTGTCATTATGGTTGTTTTAATGCTTCTTGGTCCTGTGTATGTTCTTGAAGAGGGTGAGCAGTCGATTGTTACCAGATTTGGGGCTATTGTAAGTTCTCAAACAGAGGCCGGCTTGAAATTCAAAATGCCTGTTGTGGACACGGTTCTTAAATATCCGAAAAAGATTCTTTCCTGGGATGGTGATGCTCAGAGGGTCCCTACTTCAGAAAACCAGTTTATCTGGGTTGATACTACTGCACGATGGAGAATTACAGATCCTGTTAAGTTTTATGAATCTGTTACCACTCTCGAACAGGGCTGGTCCAGACTGGATGATGTTATTGATTCTTCTGTAAGAACTGTAATTGCTGAAAATTCCTTAAATGAAGCGGTTAGAAACTCGAATTTGATTAACGAGATTAACCGCGAAGATTCAACCACAGCTATTGTTGAGCAGGATGGAGAAGGTAGTATAAGTATTGATGAACTTTTAAAATCTACCTTTACTGACACTACTTATGAAGAGATTAATATGGGTCGTGAAGTTCTTTCAATGGCTATGTTTGATTCAGCATCCAAACTCACAAAGCAGTTTGGTATAGAACTAATCGATATTTTAATTCGTCAGATCCGCTATTCCGATGACCTTACTGAATCGGTATACAACAGAATGATTAAAGAACGACGACAGATTGCAGAGTTCTACCGATCATACGGTGAAGGTAAGAAGGCTGAATGGCTTGGTAAACTGGACAATGAGCGGAGAAGTGTTCTGTCCGGCGCTTATGAGAAATCTGAAACTATTAAGGGTACAGCTGATGCTACAGCAACAAGAATCTACTCAGACGCTTATGGCAATAATGCTGAGTTCTTTGAGTTCTGGAGATCTATAGAATCCTACAAGAAGATTCTTCCTAACTTCAGGAAAACACTTACTACCGATATGGAATATTTTAAGTATTTGTATGATTCGGATGGCAGATAAATAGAGACGCAAAACATCGTGTATGCCTATTGTGTATAAAATACTCCGGTGCAAAGACGCAGCAAACCGCGTCTTCGCACTGGTTTTTTATGGAATTCTCTCAATTTTATCTTAGTTCATTAATAATTTTTTCCATCACTCCTGTGGCTTTCCCTTCCAGATAAAGATCAGTAATGCTGTTAGTGTAGTTTGACGGGCTAATATTGATCTCCATAATTTTTGTATTATTTTCTTTGGCATGATAAGGAATCATGGATGCAGGCATTATTTCGCCTGTTGTTCCAATAATAATAAAAAGATCACAGATTTCAGCCTCTTTTATGGCCAGTCCACTTGCAGACAAAGGTATAGGTTCACCAAAAAACACGAAATCCGGTTTTAGTACACTTCCGCACAAATCACAAAATGGCGGCAATTTCTCCAGATATCTTTCTTCGGCAGTAAATATGGTATTGCATCCCGTACAAATAAGTTTATGGGAAGTTCCATGATATTCTATTACATTCTTTGACCCCGCCCGCTGATGAAGATTATCGATGTTCTGGGTAATGATAGAGGAAAGAATGTTTTGGTTTTCCAACCAGGCAAGAGCAAAATGGGCTGAATTCGGTTCCGCCTTTCCAAAGTAATCGTAAAACACTTCTTTTATCAATTTCCAGGATTCAAGATTATTTTTACGAAAATAGGAAATATCAAGAAATTCGGGATTATACCTGCTCCATAAACCATTCGCACCCCTAAAAGGAGGAATATTACTTTCCACAGAAATACCCGCTCCGGTAAAAGCAGCTGTTCTGGTGGACTTGAGAATATATTCTGCTGCTTGTTTATAAATATCAGAATCAATCATAATATAATACAGATATAAAGTAATGAACTACAACATCTCCCTCAAAGGATCATCTTCGACAGTATCAATCTTAAGCACACTTTTCGACTCCAGAGTATTCACTGTCCCGACATCTTTCAATTTTCTTAACATAACTTTAGTCCTGGTAGTTTTAAGTACATCCAGAGAGTTACTCGCTTTATTTAAATGACTGTAAACAGTATCGAGCTGTTCCTCAAACTTCCCAAACTCGGTTTTAACAGCTTCCAGGATCTTCCATACTTCACTGCTTTTTTTCTGTACTGCAAGGGTCCTAAATCCCATCTGGAGACTGTTTAGAAGAGCAGATAAGGTTGTAGGACCGGTTACTGTTATTTTATATTTCCTTTGCAGAGTTTCAAACAAACCGGGATGTCTTAATACTTCCCCATACAAACTCTCTACAGGCAGGAACATAATTGCAAAATCTGTTGTATGCGGAGGATCAATATATTTGTTATGAATATTTTTTGCAAAACTTTCCACCGTCCTGGTAAGTTCTTTTTGGGAATTATCAATCTGGTTTTTATCTCCACTTTCATATGCATCAAGAAGCCTGTTATAACTTTCTATAGGAAACTTGGAGTCAATAGGCATCCATACTTCTCCATCATTATCTTTTCCAGGCAGTTTTACAGCATATTCCACATTAGCCTGGCTTCCTTTTTTAGTTGCAACATTTTTTCCATACTGTCCGGGAGCTAAAATTTCCTCCAGAATATTACCCAGCTGATATTCGCCCAGAACACCCCTTGTCTTAACATTTGACTAAACCTTTTTTAAGTCTCCAACACCGGTAGCAATAGTCTGCATCTCCCCCAGACCTTTATGAACAAGCTCAAGACGGTCACTGACCTGTTTAAAAGACTCCCCTATTCTCTTTTCCAAAGTAGACTGTAGTTTTTCATCCACAGTTTTCCGCATCTCTGTTATCTGCTTATTATTATCTTCTCTTATATCCCGCAAATGCGTTTCTATAGAATCCTTTACATCTTTAATTCTCTCTATAGACTGCCTATTAATCTCTGATTGCTGTTTACTGAAATCTGTTGTACTTATTCTGAATTTCTCTTCAAAGGAACCCAAAGACTTTGCAAGTTCAACTCTGCTTTTATACGCATGGCTGCCTGTCTCTTCCCGATTCAGTCTGAACTCTTCCCTGGTATCCTTTACACTTTTATCCAGGACAACATCAAATTTATTAACAACAGCTTCCAGTTCCTGCAACTGAGGTTTAACATTAACTTTAACCTTCTTAAACAGAACTAAAATAATATTTACAACAGCTAAGAAAATTAAAGTAATCAGTAATATATCAGTCATAAAAACCTCATCATTATTATACACCTAATGTTCAATCTCAGCATATTATCATTTTTCATAAGATTCAGCAAAGGCCGGATCGGGTAACCATAGCCTGGGGATAATAATGGTAGTCCTTATGGGAATATACTCCAAAAAAAGAGATTGACAACCAGTATACTATCTGTTACATTTTTATGTATAAGTATTTATATTTTGTTACAAGGTTGGATATGGATTTTGTCAGAAAATATCCTCTTTCACTGAAGGAGATTATTACCACACCCATGATCTTCCGGGAAGCTGTTCCTCAGTTCGATGGTCTCCCTTTCCCCTCTCTACCCGCAATTCGGGATTTGGCCGAATTTTCCGGGCATAATTATGGTAGTTTGCGTACAGCGATATCCCGTGCCCGGAGATCGGGTAAACTTGAAAGCTTCCGTGACCATAATGGTATAACCCGCTTCAGACTCACTAAACTTCAGAAATCGGTTAGCAATGTAGTTGTAAATTGGCAAGATCGACCACAGGGTTTCACACTTGCTGTCTTTTCTTTCAGGAAGGAAGACGAGAAAGAGCGCCGTACGGTCCGGGAGATTCTTAAGTATTTTGGTTTTAAAAAACTGGCCCAAAATACCTACATAAACGGGATGTTTAATACGGAGGGTCTTGAGGCTGAAATTGAACATCGTAAACTCCATAAGAATCTGTACCTGTTTCACAGCCTGCAAGTTGATTCCCCGGGACTTCTAGACCAACTCAGGAAGATTTTTGATGTAGAAAAGAGAGCCCTGGAACTTTCTGAATTTGAAACAGATTTGAAAGAATTCGTAAATGAATCAGCACATGCCGGAGATGAGTTTGCACGTAGAATCTTCTATGCAGGACCTATTCATTACTCGAAATGCTTCGTGGAGGAACCGCCGCTACCGGCCAGTGTTCTTCCTGAAGGATACCCACTAATAAGACTGCAGAATTATCTTGACAATATCATCAGGATACGCGGCAGGGAAATTTTAACATATTATCTTAAATTAAACAGTTAAGAAGGAAACAGGTATGTCTGAAAAGATTGTTATTATCGGAGCAGGTATATCAGGACTTTCGGCCGGATGCTATGCATGTATGAATGGGTATGAGGCTGAGGTATATGAGATGCACTCAAAGCCAGGCGGACTATGTACCTCATGGAAACGGAAAGGTTATACCATTGACGGCTGCATCCACTGGCTGACAGGATCGGGGCAGAAAGACAGCTTTTACGAATTGTGGGAGGAAGTGGGAGCAGTACAGGGGAAGTATATGATTAACCATGATATTTTCTACCGCTTCACAGATTTAAGTAAAAGAACTTTTATTGTCTACAGTAATGTTGACAAACTGGAAGCTCATATGAAGGAATTCTCACCTGAGGATTCCGAGACCATCGAATTGCTCTGCCGACTTATCAGGAAATTCACAGAATTTCGAATGCCCATGGATAAAGCTTTTGAATTATACAACTTTTGGGACATTATGAAGATGATCTCGAAGATGCGGCCTGTCATGAAGTATTTCAATTTCTGTAATAAAACAACTGTTGGTGAATTCGCGGAGCGTTTTAAGGACCCGCTCATAAGGGAAACTTTGCCGAAAATGATTGCCCATAGAGATGTGCCCCTTCTTTCTCTTGTTATCACTCTTGCCTTAATGCATAACAAGGCAGGCGGAATCCCTGAGGGTGGGTCTCTGGAGTTCGCCCGGGGGATCGAAAAACGTTTCCTGGATCTGGGTGGAAAAATATTCTACGGTGAAAGAGTCGGGAAAATCCTGACAGATAACGGAAAGGCATCCGGTATTCGTCTTGAAGGAGGAAAAGATATCAGTGCCGACTACATAATCTCTGCATCTGACCTGAAGACAACACTGTATGATATGCTCGAGGGGAAGTATATCGATCCCATGCATGAAGAACTTTTCAGCAGCGTAAAACTCTTCCCCTCATCAGTACAGGTTTCCTTCGGTGTGAACATGGACCTCTCTAATGAACACAATTGCCTGTGTGAATGTTATAAGCTGAATAAACCCCTTATCATAGGGAACCGGAAACACGATTGGTTTACCCTAAAGAATTACTGCTATGATCCTATGCTTGCCCCAAAAGGCAAATCCGTGCTGGAGTGTATATTCAGTAGTGATAACTTCGAATACTGGCAGAAACTCTACTCCAATAAAAAAGCCTGTCAAATTGAAAAAAAGAGAATCGCTGAGCTTGTTGCTGATGAGCTCAATTGTAGATATCCCGGTTTAAAATCGCAGATTGAGGTAGTCGATGTTGTAACCCCGATGACTTATGTTCGTTACACAGGTAACTGGAAAGGCACATTCATGACATGGATTCTGAATTCTGAAAATGCTAAACGTTTCAGATTAGTAAAAAAAACGGTCCCGGGACTCGATAATTTCTGGCTTTCCGGGATGTGGATAATGCCGCCTGGAGGCCTGCCAACGGCTATAAAGACTTCCAGGGACATAATCCAAATTATTTGCAGACAGAATAGAAAACACTTTAGAGTCGAAAAACCTCATTAAAAGAGGATCCAGGTGATCAAGCTCTATTCTTCAATCTCCGCAGTAGACTCAATAAAAAGCTCCTCAAGCTGTAAATCAGATACATCTCCAGGGGCATCTGTCATAAGACATGTTGCTTTCTGGGTTTTAGGAAATGCAATAACATCTCTAATAGATTCTGTTTTTAGAAAATGCATTAAGATTCTGTCCAGTCCAAGGGCAAGACCACCATGGGGAGGAGCGCCGTACTGAAGTGCATCCAGAAGAAAACCGAACTTCTCTTTAGCTTCTTCCTCATCAATTCCAAGGATACTGAATATCTTCTGCTGCATTTTGTTGTCATGAATTCTTATACTGCCGCCTCCGGCTTCAGTACCATTAAGAATAATATCATAAGCATTTGATTTAGCTGCAAAAACATCACTGTCCAGCTTATCTTCATCTTCCGGTTTGGGAGCAGTAAAAGGATGGTGAGTTGGAGTAGGATTTCCTTCGCTATCCCTGTCAAACATGGGGAAATCTACAACCCAGGAAAGATTAAGTTCGTTCTCATCTATCAAATTAAGTTTTTCGGCAAAACTAAGTCTTAATGCAGCCAGACTCTGACACACAACAGATTCCTTATCTGCAATAAACACAATGATGTCACCAGTTTCAGCACCCATCTTTTTATATAGAGCCTCAACTTCGCCCTCTTTAAAGAATTTTACAATGGGAGACTGGGGACCATCTTCGTTAACCTTAATCCAGGCAGCACCCCTGGCTTTAAAGGTTTTGACAAAAGGAGTCATATCATCCAGATCTTTTCTTGAAAAGGTAGCTATTCCATTTTTAATATTAATTGCACGTACAAAACCACCATCTGCAATTGCATTCGCAAAAACACCAAACCCGGAATCTTTAAATACATCACTAAGTTCAACAATTTTAAGACCAAACCGCAGGTCCGGAGCATCCTTACCATATTCAAGCATAGCCTGATCGTAAGTCATGCTTGGAAGAGGTAAGTGCAGATCTTTATTAAATAATTCTTTCAGGAGTACTTTAAAAAGATTCTCTATAACTTCCATTATATCATCCTGATCAATAAAAGCCATCTCCACATCTACCTGGGTAAACTCAGGCTGTCTGTCTGCCCTAAGATCTTCGTCCCTGAAACATCTTGCAATCTGAAAATATTTATCAAATCCTGAGATCATTAAAGATTGTTTAAAAAGCTGAGGGCTCTGGGGAAGTGCAAAAAATTTCCCCTCATTAACACGACTGGGAACAAGATAATCCCTGGCCCCCTCGGGAGTAGCCTTGGTAAGTATGGGAGTTTCAACATCTATAAACTCACTGTCTATAAAATAATTTCTAATAATATTTGTAACTTTACTTCTGAACATCAGGTTCTTCTGAAGCTGATGGCCGCGGAGATCCAAAAATCTGTATTTCAGTCTTGCTTCCTGATTAACATCTTCTGCATGATGAATATCAAAAGGAGGAGTTTTTGATTTATTTAAAACCTCAAGTTCCGTAACATAAACCTCTATCTCACCTGTATCAAGCTTTGTATTGGCCATACCTTCCGGCCGGGCACTCACCTTTCCCCTAATTGCAATTACATCCTGGCTTCGAAGAGTCTGGGCAATTTTATGAGCTTCTCCGGAAACTGAAGGGTCAAATACTATCTGGGTTAATCCCCAACGGTCAGTTAAATCGATAAAGGTAACACCACCATGATCACGATAGTTCTCTACCCATCCATTTAACGATATTGTCTCACCGATGAGTTCTTTTCTAATTTCACCGCAATTATGCGTTCTTTTTATCTTCACTTATATATCCCTGTTTAAAAATTTTTTCCCGTATTAAATTTCGCGTCATTCCGGGATTAGCTTTCCCTGACGTAGCCTTCATTACCTGTCCCATCAAAAACCCAATCTGCTTATCTGCACCATCTCTAATGGCATCGGCAATCTTTGGATTAGCATCTACAATTGCGGAAACGACCCCTTGTAGTTCCCCTGTATCTGACATCTGATCCATTCCAAGATCTTTTACAATATCTTCAGGTTCGGTATCTTTCTCAAAAACAACTCCAATAACCTTTTTCCCAATACCTGCACTAATTTTTCCATTTTCTATTAGGTTTAATACAGAAAGCAGGCGGTCGGAACTCAAAGGAGAATTTTCAATACTCAAACCGGAATCATTTAATATCTTTTGAACATTTCCACTAAGCCAGGATGCAACAGTCCCGGCAAAAGCAGTGTCTATCTTATTACTGTCACTCTCTGTATCAGCTTTGTTCTTTAAATAAACAGTTTTCTCAAAAAAATCTGCCATACTCTTTTCGGCAGTAATAAATAAAGCCTGCTGTTCATTAAGCCCGTACTCTTCCATAATTCTTATTCTTCGCTCTCTGGGGAGCTCTGCCAGAGAAGATTCAATCTCTGAGAGATATTTTTTTTCCGGCCGGTAAGGAGGAAGATCCGGTTCCGGAAAATATCTGTAATCGTTGGACGATTCCTTTGTTCGCATAGGACTTGTCCTGGACTTACCTTCATCCCAGAGTCTTGTTTCCTGAATAATTTTTTCTCCGGAATTCAAAACTTTAGTTTGACGTTTAATCTCATACTCAAGGGCCTTTTTGATAAAACGGGAAGAATTAAGATTTTTACATTCAGTTTTAGTACCAAGTCCCTTACCAGACTCATTAATGGAAACATTGGCGTCGCAGCGAAGGCTCCCCTCTTCCATGTTACCGTCAGTTACACCAAGATAACGTACCATCTGACGAAACTGCTGAACAAAGGCTTCTGCTTCTTCCCCTGTAACAAGATCAGGTTCGGTTACAATCTCCAAAAGGGGTGTTCCGGCTCTGTTGTAATCAAGTTTGGATATGCCGCCTTCATGAATCATCTTCCCGGCATCTTCCTCCAGATGAACATCATGAATCCTTATCCGTCTTGTACTGCCGCCTGCAAGTTCCAGATCAAACCAGCCGTTAATACCAAAGGGATATTCAAACTGACTAATCTGATAATTCTTGGGCATATCCGGATAAAAATAGTTTTTCCTCTCGAAAACAGCTTTCTCGTTAAGATGGCAATTCAAAGCCATGGCTACCTGATACGCTTTCCTTACCGCCTCCTCATTTAAAGAAGGTAATACACCCGGGTAACCCATACATACAGGACAGACATTAGTATTGGGCTCACTGCCAAAGACATTCCTGCATCCGCAGAAAACCTTGGACTCAGTAAGAAGATGTATATGTATTTCAAGACCGATAAAAGTCTGATATTCCCCTTTATAAGGTGATTGTGCCATAATCTAACTCCAATCCTTAGTGCCGGAGGGACTGGGGGAAGGGAATTCCGTCTCAAGAACCTCTGCTATATTAAACAACCTGTCTTCCTCAAATGCCGGAGCGGTAAACTGAACACCAACAGGCAGCCCCTTCTCTACACTCGAAGGAACAGCAATTGCCGGCAGACCGGTAAGATTTGCAGTACATGTATACCTGTCGGCAACCTTCTGCTGAAACTGATCAAGATCCGCAGAGCCGTGTTTAAATGCCGGGGTAGGAAACACCGGCATCATTACAAGATCTACAGACTTAAATAAATTATCAAACTCATTTCGAATTGCCGTTCGTATTTTCTGGGCCTTGTGATAGAACTGGTCCTGAAATCCGGACCGCAGGACATAAGTACCAAGAAGAATACGAAGTTTAACCTCGTCGCCAAAACCCTCATCCCGGGAACTCTGCATCAGTTCTCCCGGATCATTTCCATTCTTCGATCTGTACCCGTATCTTAAACCGTTAAACCGTGCCAGATTTGCACTGGCTTCAGCAGTGGCAATTGTGTAGTAAACAGGGACAACATACGCGAGTGATGGAAGTTCTATATCAACAGTTTCATAGCCCAGCTTTTCAAGACGTTCCCTGCTTAGTAAAAATGATCTTTCAACATCTTCACTTAAAGAAGCGTCAGTAATTTTCAAAACACCAATCTTTTTAACCATACCGCTATTGCTGCTGCCGGGATGCTTAACAGAAGTATTATCCTTAATATCCTGGCCCTTCATAGTATTAAAAACAGTTCTTGTCATACCAACTGTTCGGGACATGACACCAACTACATCAAGAGATGATGCATAGGCTGTAAGCCCATACCGGGAAACAACACCATAGCTAGGTTTAAGCCCGTATACACCGCAAAAAGAAGCAGGTTGCCGGATAGATCCCCCGGTATCAGACCCAAGGGCAAAGGGGACCAACCCGGCAGCAACTGCAGCGGCACTTCCACCGCTGGACCCCCCTGCAACACGATCAGTATCCCATGGATTATTTGTAACCTTAACATCAGAATTATCAGTGGACGATCCCATACCAAAGGCATCCAGATTGGTCTTTCCAACAACTACAGCGCCTGCATCCTGAAGATTTTTTACAGAACTGGCAGTATAGGGAGAGGCAACACCTTCAAGGATTTTAGAACCGCAGGTAATATTAAAAGACTCAACAGCAAAGTTATCCTTTACACCAAAGGGTACTCCTGCAAGAGCTCCTTCCTGATGTGAAACATCTGATTCCGCAGCACCGGAAATACGATCAATATCGAACTCGATAAAACTTCCGATTTTCTCTTCCCAGTCCCCTACATATTTTAAATATGCATCTCTCGATTCGGACAGAACACTGTTCCATCCACTACTGTTTTTATGGGCCTTATCCTGCATGATATATCCTTAAAGTACGTTTGGAATTATAATGAACCCGTTCTCAGCCTGGGGGGCATTGGAAATCATTTTTTCAGTCACATCAATGGAACTGACAACATCAGACCTGGTTATATTCTCCTGCAGATGAGTCTGCACAGTAGCATCAAAACCGGTAACATCAACCTTCTCCATAACAGAAAAATATTCAAGCATACGACCAACTTCAATACTCAGTTTCTCCGCTTCCTTCTCATCCAGACCAAGTTTCGCTAATCTCGCTGTTAAATATAACTCATCTAATTTCATAGTCTATTTTTATACCCTTACAGGAATTAAAAGTCAATAATAGGAAGGGGATTGTCAATTAACAGATTCCATGGTTTCCATATACATTTTGAGATCTATTGAAGGTGTTTCAGTAATTATCAATTTGGAATTTTAAAGAAGGGGGAAGCCCCCTCGCTACAAACCCGCTGATCCGTGTTGCTTTTTCCGGCTCCGTCCCTCCGCCGGGCAACCCAGGCGGTTTTTCCACTACCCCCGTTACCTAAAAACAATTTGTGTTTGCTTGACTTCTGGTATAACTATAGTTATACTATAAACATGAAAACTGCAGTTTCAATTCCGGATAGTATTTTTCTCGCAGCGGAGGAAACAGCTAAAAGATTAAATATCCCCCGCAGTCAGTTGTATACAAGAGCAATTGAAGAATATATCAGCCACCGTAGTAACGAATATGTAACAGAAAAACTCAACCAGGTTTATTTAAGAGAAGCAGATAAAGAGACAGATATTTCAGATATAAATATTCACAGCTTAAGAGAAGCTACAAAAAATGATACGTGGTGAAATTGGGTGGGCAGACCTGGGAATCCCTTTTGGAAGTGAGCCAGGATTAAAAAGACCTGTATTAATTTTACAGGATAATCTATTTAACAAAAGCAGGATTCGAACAATAGTAGTTGCATCAATAACATCTAATTTATCTCTGGCAGAAGCCCCGGGGAATGTTCTTCTTGGAAAAGAAGAATCAGGCCTGCGAAAAGATGGTGTAATAAATATTTCTCAAATCTCTACAATTGATAAACTCAGGCTTATAGAAAAAATTGGAAACATTACCATATTGACAGAAGAAAAAATGAATGATGGTATTGAACTGATATTAGGATTAAGATAGTAGTCTTATGGAAAGGTAGGCAAACTATTATTTTCACTGGAGAGAGTATGAGTTGGAATTATAGAATAATCAGGCATGATAAAACTGATGAAGTTTACTTCCAGATTCATGAAGTTTATTATGATGAAAAAGATGATATTGAAGCGTATACTGAAGAATCTGTTCATCCTTTCGGAGAAACTAGAGAAGAATTGATCTCAGATATGAAAACTATGCTCCATGATGCAGAAAAGCATTCTGTTTTGTCCATAAGGGTACTTGAAGAAAAATTTGCTGCACGAAATAATTGATTAAGCTGTATAAATTGATCAGGTTAAATCAGGTTGTTCTAAATTTTCTTGTACATTGTAACTGCATATATTACGATGGCAAAGACAGTGGTCTTTATGGACAACACTCAATGCGTAAACACAACCTGTTTCGGCGGTATGTTTTTGTGGTTTGTAATGAATAATCTCAAATAATCCGCAATATCAGAGATGTGACAATTTAGAATTTCCAACAAATTTCCCGAAATACGTAATACATACAATTACCTAAAAAGCTGTTATAGTGAATATCGTTATAATGGACTCTGTATCTGTCTGGAAACAGGATCAGCAAGATTTACATAGATCATAGTTGTTTTTATAGATTTATGTCCCAATAATGTTTTTACAGTTTTTATATCTGTACCCGATTCCACAAGATGGGTAGCAAAGCAATGTCTGAGAGTATGACAAGTAGGTTTTTTCTGGAGATCGGTCTTTGCCAGGGCATTGGAAAAGATTTTCTGCACAGTTCTAATTGTGTATTTCTTTTTATATAAGCTAAGAAAAATATATTCATTACCATCTCTGTTTTCAATAATTTTCCTGATATTATCTACTGATTTTTCTGACAATAATGTAAGCCTGTCTTTATGCCCTTTTGTATTCCTTATTTTCACTGAAAGATTGTTAAGATCAAAGTCTTTTATCTTTAAATTTACCACTTCACTTACTCTAAGACCACTGCCATATAAAAAAGAGATAATTAACCTGTGCTTATCATTTGCAATATGATTCAGAATATCCAGAACTTCATCTTTATTTAAAATATCCGGCAATCGCCTTCGATTTCGCACTCTATCCAGTTTATAAGGACATTCCTTTTTTAAGACTATTTCATAGAACAATTTTATTGAAGACCATGCCAATCGCCTCTGTTCCGTCGATGATTTTTCCTGCTCAAGAAAAACAGAAATCCTTTCCTCCGGTTCATATGTCGATTCTCTCGAAAATGTCAAAAAATGCTTTATATGATTAGAATAAGTTCTAATTGTGTTACAAGCATAGTTCCTGTTTTTTAACTCTCTTATAAATTCACCAAGATAATTTCGCATAAATAGTGCCCCCTAAATATACATACAGGTGAATTCCATTTCCTGATTGCACTTTTAACAAAAAAAATGTGATATTTTACGAAATACGTACAATTGTAGTTATAGGACATTAATTGGAGAGAATTATTTGGGAAAAATTGTGGCTATAGGCGGTGGTGAAATTGGAAGACCAGGGTACAATGTAGAAACACTGAAAATCGATTTAGAAATTAAGAAAATGACCGGAAAAATCAGCCCTAAGATGTGTTTTATACCTACAGCATCAAATGACTCTGAAACATATATTGAAACTGTTCAAAATCATTTTGGAAAAAGTATAGGTTGTGAAATATCAATTATTGAATTGCATAATAATGATTATTCTTATGCTGATCTGGAAAAAATAGTATTTTCATCTGATATAATTTATGTTGGAGGTGGCAATACAAAAATGATGCTTTCGAAATGGAAGAATACAGGTTTAGATCGTATACTTATTAAAGCATTTAATGAAACAAATGTTGTTCTATCAGGAATAAGTGCAGGTGCAATTTGTTGGTTTAAATTTGGTAGTTCAGATTCTGAGAAATTTGATAATCCTGATGCTGAATTAATAGGATTGCCAGGACTGGATTTGATTGATTTAACAATCTGCCCACATTTTGATGTTGAAGAAGATAGGAAACCTGACTTTAGGAAACTTCTTCACACAACAAATAACACCGGTATTGGTCTAGATAATTGTTGTGCAGTGAAAATTGTAAATGGTAATTTTCAAATAATTACTTCCATAGAAGATTCTTTTGCATGGATATCAAAATGGGAAAATGGAAACTATAAGAAATGGAGATTAGGAGATGGTGCTTCTGGGAGCATAGAGGATCTATGCAAAACTCCAATTAAAGTCCTATAACGAATAGAAGTCTTAGCGTAGCTGCCGAAAAATATCTCTTCCAAAATAATTTTGA
>JAUVLL010000275.1 GCA_030600745.1 Spirochaetaceae bacterium
GGAATACTACTGCTTACAATTCTGTTGTCAGGATTTTGGGGCCTTTATACAACCTTATTGATTCAGCAACCATATTACGTTGTTGGAACTGATAAAGAAAAAAGTGAGCTTCTGCGACTTTCAAAAACAATGGATGAACAATCAAGCAATCCTGAAGCAAACTTTATCCTCATTCAGGAAATTGTAAAAATTCTTCATGCCCAGAGTGAACTTGAAATATTAAATCTTTTTTTAACAACCTATGTAGAAAAAAATCCTGAAGACCCATTTAATGGGTACTACCTGCTTCTTACTGCACAAAATTATCTGAAAAGTGGAGCTGAACCCTTTGCCATTCACTATTTTGACAGAATACTAAAAAACTACTCCGACCTTGTGGTAAGAGGGCAGTCAATCCATTATATCTGTCTTTCAAATTTGATAGATCTTGTTGGTAAACCCCAGAATAAAGTTGATTACTACAAAGAACTTCTTTCTAATTTCAGCAGTGACATCCAAAAAGGCCCTGCATACTTTTATTTGGCAAAAACCTACGAAAAGCTGGGGGAATGGGATCTTTCTATTCAGGCATATAAAAATTTTCTTCAGTATCCTGACACTAAGGTTCCGGGATTCCCTGATGCTGTAAAGCAGATAAAACCTATTATCGATTATTATGATTACAGAAATAAAAACTGGACCATGGAAAATCTGGATGATCTTGTGAATTCAGTTAAATATGCTATTCGCAATAAAGACTACAGAAGGCTTTCAAAATATCGGGCTAAAATCAACTTTTTTGCAGTTTCATGGGAACAGGCAAAAACTGAGGCAAATTCCGATTTTCTGAATAAGTTGAACCTGTTTATGAAGAACAGAGTAAGATATTCAGCAAATCTGGATATAGATTCAAATCTGCAGGAAGCATATCTTAAAACATGGGGATGGTCCTACCGAATAAAAACGTGGTATCTATACTTCAGACGGGTCAATTTCCCTGCTGATCCTGAAATTCATGGACAATGGGAATGGGCGGGTATCTACTTTGGAGAAAAGCCGTTTTCCAGATCAGAGAGCTAAGGAGGGGGAGGTTATTAAATTAAGGATAGACTCTTAATTAGCCGATATTGAGAAATATGACAAAACAACGACTCCTGGTATTCCTCTTTCTTATTTTTTCTCAATTTCTGATCTTTGGTGATCCATTTATTTACGATACTATTGTTGATTATTCAGTTAACTGGGAAAAGCAGCAATTGGAAATTGTTATAATAAGTACATTTTCTGATATGACAAAATCTCTTCCATCGGTTAAATACAGTACAGAGAAGAATATTAACAAAAGACTGAATTATATTCTCCTGAATGGAATTGAACTGCTGACTATTGACTCAAGAACAAAAGGAGCAGATTTTATCAAAATGCATCCTTACACCGTAAACTCTATTTTTAATACAGTATCATCAATGATAAGGGAACACTCACTGTTCACTCCTGACTTCAAATCCCTTAACGTAAAGTATACTCTTAATATTTATCCGGATATAGCAGCACTGTTTATTCCACATTCACGGGTATCTACTGTAACACCAATTCTTGGTTTTATCCCTTCTGCTGATTTTTCCGGTATTGTTATCTATGTCGATAATATACTTCCAATGTATGGAAAACAGAATACAGGATCTTTCTCTCCGAGTCTTTTCCCAAAAATATTTGATGAAAAACTTAATCTTGTAATTGGACCTCTTATGGTAGATCCAAAAAAAATAATGGAATCAGGGATTGTCGGATACCAGGGATTATCAGATTCATTGGATCTGACAAGAATTGGTCAAAATCCATTAAAAATAAAAGCCAGAAAGATATTCGGTATAAATAACACAGATCTTATTATTTCAAAAAGAGATGCAGATAAAATACTGTCCCGGGAAAACAATATAGACCTTATTACTCAGGGTAAAATACTTATTATTCACGATCACATTGACTAATTACTACTTTCTGTTTTATAAGATCCTTAGAGAGAGGTTTTATGAACAGCAAGTATCTCAGGATCTTAACCGTTTTTTTTATAGTAATTGTAACATTTATATCCTGCAGCAAAAAAATACTTGGATATGGCAATATCCTATGGGCTCCTGAGGATAGTACATTCCTTACAGGTCAGAGTGTAACTATTATAAGTGAATCTGAACTGGCAGATGTATACTTTATTAACGATGAGATCAGTGAAGAATCAGTCCAGATAGAAAGATGGAGAGTAGAGTTTTTCAAGGATGAAACCCTTGCTAAGGAAAAATCAAAAACTATCCTGGAATACAAAACTATTTTTGCACGAAATCTAAAAGACGGCCTTCTGATAAGAGAGAAACCGGATATAAATTCCCAAAGAGTATATAAAATGAGGAAGAGTCAGATACTAAAAGTGTTTGACAGAACTGATAGTATTACTTCTGTTGGTCAATATGAAGGATATTGGTATCATGTAATCACTGAAGATGGAATAATTGGATACTGTTTTGATCATTATCTTGATATATATGACAGTTCTGTTAAACCTGAAGAAAAAATTAACCCGGCAGAGCTTCTTTTGGATGCTGCTTTTTCAAAGTTCTATCATCCATTAAGTTTCATCGATATGATAAATGATTCTGCTATAAATCTTAAATTATTTAGACCACAGACAGGACTATTCCCTGATTTGGAGAATCATATCCTGAGAATAGTTACCAATGCTTACAATATTAGTTTTGACTGGAACTTTCTGACATTGATTGATAAGCGATCTTTCGAACTGGGGGAAACTGGTACAATAATAACTGTGCTTTCAGATACAAGACTACAGATAAGTTATTTTAATAAAGGAAAGAAAGTAATTGCCAATTATATAGTTCTTGAAAATATTGAAGATATTATTTTGGGAGAAACAGAACGCAGGGAAGCACTGTACAGCTCTCTTCTTGAAACAGGAACCAACTTTTCCAGCAATGCTTATGGAAACATTAAAATGCAATTTGACGGTAGTTTTATATGGACTGATTATGATCGTCTGATACCACAGATTATCCCGGAAGGATCTGATGGTACAGGTAAAATCAAATTCGATAATTTTCTTTCCCTCAGTCTGGTTGATGAATATACAGGAGTTATTTCTTTTGGTTTCAGATATGGGAACAAAAATATTCCTGTATACTTTCTTTATACACTGGAAGATAAAAAACTAAGACTCACTTATGTACCTGAAAATGATATTACGAAAAATATTGTTAAAAAGAAAAGTATATCGCCCATAGTCATTGCATTTTCTGCAAATTAGGTTATAGAGGTGCCTTTTGTTCAGTTAAATGATATTTCAGTCTCTTTTGGAGACAGAGATATTCTAAAAGGATTAAATCTTAATCTTTCTTCTAAGAGTCGTATAGCTCTTTCCGGTGGAAATGGAAGTGGTAAAACAACTTTTATGAAGGTAATTGGAGACCTGATTCCACCTGATAAAGGATCAATTTCATCAGGACCTGATGTGCGTATTTCATATCTGCCTCAGTCGGGTCTTTCTTTTAAAAATAGAACTTTGGCAGCAGAAGCTGATCAGGCATTTAATTTTTTGCATAAAGAATCAGAAAGACTTGAAATAATTGAAAAAAATCTTAGCTTTTTAAAAGAGAATGATGATAATTTAGAAGAACTTCTTGAAAAACATCATCTTATTCATGAAAAATTACTTGTCAGTTCCTATTACAATCGAAAAGAAATAATTGCACAGGTCCTGACAGGACTGGGATTTAATTATTCAGATCTCGAGCGAACATGTGATGAATTTTCCGGCGGCTGGCAAATGAGAATTGCGCTTGCAAAAGTACTACTGGGAAACCCGGATATAATGCTGCTGGATGAACCTACAAATTATCTCGATCTGGAAGCCAGGAACTGGCTGGAGGGATTTCTTCAAAAGTTTCCCGGAGGTTTACTTATTGTATCTCATGACAGATATTTTATGGATGTAACTGTAAATGAAGTAATTGAGTTATTTAACGGTAATTTAAAGAGATACAAGGGGAATTACAGTTCTTACGAAAAAACAAGAGAAGCTGAGTTAATTATTGTTATTGAACAGTATAAAAAACAACAGGATGAAATAGCAAAAATGGAAGAATTTATAAACCGTTTTCGCTATAACGCTTCTAAAGCTTCTATGGTACAAAGCCGTATAAAAACTCTTGAAAAAGTAGAAAGAATCGAAATCCCTGAAAATCTCAAAAAAATGCATCTGTCATTCCCTGACCCTCCACATTCAGGTAAAAAAGTACTTTCCCTTCAGGGAATATCAAAAGCCTATGGAGAAAACAAGGTTATATCTGATCTTGATTATGAAATTGAGCGCGGAGAAAGAGTTGTCATTACCGGTAAAAACGGAGCAGGCAAAACTACCCTGTTAAAAATTATTGCAGAAGTTGATAAAGATTTCACAGGAACTGTAAACTATGGAAAAGGAGTTAAAATAGCTTATTTTTCCCAGGAACAGGAAACTATAACAAACAATAACAACACAATAATTGAAGAAATGGAAGAATCTACCCCGACAGAGCTTATTCCTAAACTGCGTGCTCTTCTGGGGGCATTCCTTTTTAGAAACGATGATATTTACAAGCCCCTCAGTGTCCTCTCCGGTGGAGAGAAAAGCCG
>JAUVLL010000365.1 GCA_030600745.1 Spirochaetaceae bacterium
CTCCATCCGGAATTTTATTAATTCCCTGGTGAGGACGTTGATGGTTATAATAATCGACATACTCCTTAACTATCTTCCGGATCTGTTTCTCTGAGAACAGTAAAAAATGACCCAGAGCCTCTCTCCTAATTATTCCATTAACTCTTTCAGTATACGCATTCATGTTAGGAGCCGAAGTACAGATATTAACACCTATGATATTGTACCAGCTGTAATCAATAGACGTAAATTGAGGAGCATTATCATAAATCAGAGTTTTATTTTCCTCAAAATCCTCCGAAAACAGCTCAATCTGTTGTTTTACAAACTCCCGGCAGGGATTTTCTGTCAAATTGAACCGGATAATCTTTCGGGATTTCAGCTCCAGGATGATTAGCAGATAGAATCTCTTACCGAAAAGAGTATCAATCGTCATAAAATCCATTCCGAATAATGAGTCCCAATGAGATTTAAGGAATTTCTTCCAGCTACCGGTGAGCTGAATCTTACCTTCCCTCCTGAAAGTCTGAATTATCTTGTTAACGGTTGTGTGATGGATATCGATATTCAATTTCTTCAACTCATCCGAGATTCTCCTACATCCCCAAAGTGGATTATCTTTCTTCATTTCAAAAATTAGTGTCCGTATTGTAGCAGAAATAGGTTTTCGACCTCTCTTCTTATGTTTAAAAGACCATCTCTTCTTGATAAACCTGCGTTGCCATTCCAGAAGAGTCTCCGGTTTGACAATAGAAAGATGGGAAACAGCTCTTTTTGACAAGGCCGCTATCAGAGATAAGCAGAGACGATCAGAGTGATTTGAGGTTATCCTACGATTCTGAAGGTGTAAGTATCGTTTCATAATCTCGTTTTCTTTCTTCAGCAGGAGTAAAGTGAATATAACATCCTTCTGCTTCTTGAAAATGACTGAAAATATTGCTTTTAGGAGCTTTACAATGAAGTTGAACATACTTTAATTATCGGATTATAGAAAAAATGCTGGGAATCCCCTTTGTACATACCAAGACATCGCATGGGAACTGACCCTTTTATTTTTATAATGAGTGTGGGAATGTGGAAAAAATTTCACCATTAACAGCTTAAAATTCCTCAGATACAAAAAAACTACAGCATGGGATTGTTTGTTTAGATTGAAACCAGCAATTTCATAAGAGTATCAGAAAAATCATTAGAAGAAACAGTCTTCAATCATAATACAGAGAGTATGGTAAACAGGCAGGTGAAGTTCCTGGATTCCATAGGTGGTATCTGCAGGTACTTCAATTAGAAGATCACAGTATTTTGAGAGAGTTCCTCCTGTACAACCAGTCATGGCGATGGTATTCATGCCTATGGCATTTGCTGTAATTGCTGCATTGATAACATTTTCAGCGTTTCCCGATGTGCTTATTGCTAATAAAATATCTTCTGGTCGACCGAGTCCCAATATCTGTTGGGCAAATATAAGTTCTGATCCTATATCATTTGAAATTGCAGTTATCACTGATGAATCGGTACATAAAGATATAGCCGGGAGAGAGCCCTGAAGGCTTTCTGTCAGAATTTCTCCTCTCTTATCTCTTAAGGAAAACAACTGATCTTTGATATTATCTGATAGGGTTCTTCTTTTAATAAAACTTTTAATTAGTTCTCCGGCGATGTGGGAAGAGTCAGCAGCACTACCGCCATTACCGCATATTAGAATTTTCCCATCATTTCTGTAGCATTCTTCCATTAGTCCAAATGCTTTTTTAATACCAGGCACTATTGGGGATAATTCCGGTCTGCGCTTCAATAAATCATCTATATATCGAAATTCCTTTCTCACACTATCTTCTCCATATAGGTTAAAAGTAATATTTGACAAGCAGTTAATTGCTACTATAATACATTAATTATGTTAAAATATTTGCACCAATTTCGAATTATTCTGATTTTCTGTCTATTTTGCATAATTAATGGGACACTTTTCGCTGTTCCTGTTAATTTTGCAGTTCCATCCTCAGGTGAAGGAATCAGGCAGCTTTCTCTATGGTCCCCCTTAATAAAATTACTTAAGGAGGAGACCGGCCTGGATATAAATCTTGTTATTACAAGGAATCATGAAATAATCAGGGAAGAGATGAAGCTGAAGAATTATGATTTTGCCCTGATTGATCCCTTCTGGTACAAATACTGGCAGAACAGAGGATTTTGTTTCCCTTTCCTCGAAACCGGTCGTAGAGAGACAGATGGTTTTCATATTATCCTTATTGTTCATAAAGGTTCTGTTTTCAGAACTCTGAAAGATCTTGAGAACAGAAGCATTGCTCTTACTGTTCCCTTCGACTCGGCATCGGGATTCTATATCCCCCTTGCAATGATGTTTGAACACAATATTGAACCATTTACATATTTCAAGGCAATAGTTTTTCCGGAAACTTTTGAGAGTGTTCTTAAGGGTATTGCCTATGGAAAACTTGATTCCGGGTTTATAACATCAGATTTATTGGATAATCCTGAGAATAGCAGGTACAAAGATGAAATACGGATTATTATGGAATCTGAGGTTCTTCCGGGTCAGGTTATAGTTGTACGTAAAGATTTCAATCAGGAACTTCTGTGTAAAATCAGAGAAGCAATAATTCATATTGTTGATTCAAAAAGGGGAGCAGAGCTTGTAAACCAAATGGGTTTTCCCGGGTTTATGAAATCGGGGGAAGAGGAATATGATGTCCTTGAGAAGTATCTGAATATCCTGGAGTTAAACGATGCCTCTCCAGAGTAAAATTATTCTTTT
>JAUVLL010000167.1 GCA_030600745.1 Spirochaetaceae bacterium
AGAGTAAAAACCGTAGAATACAAACTTTTAGCGGAGTCCCAATTTGCTGTATCTTTCTCCAAATCTGCACTTTTACCGGAAATTTTCTGAACACGCCTTACAAGACTGTTCATTCCATGCTTCTGAAGAAGAGGGATTATAGCAGATAAATTCAGTTTTTTAAGGTTGTAATCATCAATAACAATTTCTCTTTCCATTTCATAATTAAGAACAATCAGTCGCTTACTAAGATAGGCATTATCCTTATTTTCACTTAATTTCTGAACCTGCCCCTTTGTACAGGAATCAATATTATTATAAATACTATCCAGGGTACTATATTTTTCCAATAAAGCTGCTGCCGTTTTAGGGCCGATACCACGAACACCGGGAATATTATCTGATGAATCTCCAACAAGAGAAAGATAGTCAACAATCTGATCGGGTCTGACACCCATTTTCTTTAAAACAAGTTCAGGCCCAATATCAATATACTCTCCTTTCTCCGGTCTTAGCATATGAACATTCTCTGTAACAGTCTGCATTAAATCCTTATCCGCAGAGATAATATAGCAGAAGAACCCCTCAAGGCTCCCCTTTCGTGCAGCACAAGCCATAAGATCATCAGCCTCATACCCATCCCTGGAAAGAACTGACAGATTCATAACATCAAGAAATTCCTTAATAACAGGAACCTGTTCATGGAGATCATCAGGCGCCTTTTCCCTGTTCGCCTTATATTCCGGATACATAAGATGCCTGAATGTTGGTACATGAGAATCCATTAAGACCACAAAACTATTCGGTTTGTGTTTCTCAATGAGAGAAATTAGAGTGCTGAAAAATCCAAAAACTGCAGAAACATTCTGTCCGGCTGAGTTTCGTACCGGATTATTGATAAATGCCCAGTATGACCTGTATATCAGACTGTAACCGTCGAGAAGTAATAGTTTTTGTTTCATATTCTTACATCTACAAACTGCGGAGATAATTGGAGTGGCGAAGATGAGAGATAGTTGGATTTTTTTATAAACAAATTCAGCATGGATGCCGCTTTTTTCAGTGAAGTTTTTAATAAAATTCTGTTTGTTCTACTTAGATCCCTAATTTCATTATGGCGAACACAAGCTTTTTCTCTAAGCATATCAAGTTCAGACGAACAGACAGAATCTGCTGATTCATAACTTTTAATAACCCTGTTTAACTCATATAGTTTTGTTATAAAACTCTTCTCAATCAGAGAATATTCTTCCAGCCTACAACCGTAATTATTCAGTAAGGCAATATTTTCATTTATTGAAACAAATTCAAGATTAAGAATTTTTATAATTTTCAGAGATAGTAATTCATGTTGTTTGTAGAGTTTACAGAGTTTTATTTCACAAGGATCCAGAATACCCAAAGTATTAACCCGCAATATTTATTCCGCCGGTCCTTCCATCAAGCCCTGTGCCAACACCGACTTTACCAACAACTTCTGTCCATGCACTCCTTAAATCTGTAAGATATGTACGTACTTTCTTAAGAAGTTCAATATCTTTATTAAAATTGGCATCCATAAGCTGCTGATTAAAAAACATGTACAAACTAAAAAGAGAGCTTGCTATCTCTCCACCCTTATCAAAATCAAGAGATACGATCAGCTCTGTAATAAGATCCTGAGCTTTAATTATTGAGTTACTCACGTCATCCAGCTTATAGCTGTCATTTTCAAGATCTTCCTGGGCAATATTCAGCTGACGAATTGCCTCATCGTATATCATGAGAATCAATTTGCCCCCACTGGCAGTCTTAATATGTGTTTCCTTGTATGCACTCAAACGATTAAATGTAGCCACTCTAACTCCTCCACCTAAGGATACTTAAAATATAGAAATATCCGGACCTCATTGCAAGTGTATAGATATAATTTATTATACCCTGCATCATTTTTTCCTATTCTTTACTGAACATGCTCCATTAACGTAGTTACCGGAACCATATCATAACCCTGTGTAAGCAAACCATTTATCAAAAGATCAAGATTTTGAAATAGATAATCATCTCTTCCACGTACAGTTTGGCCAATACGAATTGGAATAATAGATCCCTGTTTCTTATCTGACATTATATTTTCAATAATATCCATCGTAGATACATGCATTGAATCTCCTGCACAATCAGATAAAGGAACCCAATCCAGGGGATCTACATCCCTCCCGATATAAACATAATCCATAGATGATGATGCCTTAATGATATCACTGTTTATATAATAATAGGGTGAATGCCATAATAACGATAACTCCTGTCCTGTCAATAGGAAATAATCATCTTCATTCCTCGCAAGACCCCTTTTAATGAAATTTTCATCAAGATTAAACTTTGCATCTGTCATATTAAAGTATACATAAAACATCGATCCTATTTCATGCCCTGAAAGACTAAGCTCCTTTACAGCTTCAGGATTACGACGCATAAACTCACCATTTATGAAAAATGTACTCCGAATACCATACTCTGCCAGAATAGTAAGGATCTCGGTAAGACCCTCTACAGAGTCAACTGCATTAAAAACCAGAGATACTTCTCTTCTTCTTATACGGGAACCATGACTAAAATTCTGAAGGTCCCACTGATCTTCTTCTTCAGGAAATGGTTCATACAATGTTTTAGGTGGGGGGAAAAGAGCTTTTGTACCATAACCCGCAATATCCCTTACCATTATTGCATTTTCATAGCTTCCCGACGCACTTACTTCCAGATAAACCCGTCTGTCAGCTGAGAATACTACAGGAGTAAGGAGCTCCATCTCTGTAACACTAACACTGACCCAATTTTCATTTTCATCAAGCTTACTGGCAGCCTCGTTAAGACTGGTATAAATATATCCATCCTGTCCATACCCATACTCCCCGGCCTGAGACAAAGTAACAATTCTGCTGTTCCCTGATTCTACATTGATCAGCTCTGTATAGTATGCACCTGAAACCAGAATCTCCTCATTATCTCTCCACATTACATGAAAAGGTTTTGGATGTTCAAACTTTTTTATATAAGTCCATGCAGTGTAATCCTTTAGCTCAATACTATCCTTTCTCATTAAGATAATATTTTTTTCATCATCTGAGAGAACAATATCTTCAACCCCTGCATCTTCTGTCTGCGAAAAACTTAAGGCATCATTCTGGGATACAAGATCTATACGAAAAATGGAAGAATCAAACCCACCATCCAGAATCGATATTGCAAGAATAGTGATAAGATCTTCACCGGACCATATTACCCGTTTAATATTTGTATTTCTGGGTAGAAACAAATATGGAAGCGATTTAATATCACCAGTAGACTGATAGTCATCTGTCTTCAAAAAATAGAGAAACAGGTTTCGCCCGCCTCTGTTTAGAAGAATTTTTTTACCATCAGGTGATATATCAAAATTGTCAAAGTTTGGATTAAATGTAAAAGGAACTTTTCCAATCATGGTCCCTATACCGAATAATCCACTGTAGATAGACTGGGTAAAAAACTCTGCGGAATTAATTTTATAAACTCTATATTGATTAATATAGTAGAGATCATTTCTTAATGACCATTGAACACTTGCAATGCCGCCCTCACCAATTGAACGAAAATCTTCAGCAATAAGTCTGGAATTTTCAAATTGATCAATGGAAAAGTAATATAAAGAACCTTTCTTCGAGTATATAAAATACTCAGAATCAGAAGACCATCTTGCAACTGTATCATCCAGAGAAAACTCATTCTCTGTTGATATTACAACCTCCTTCTGATCCGTAACACTAAACAGAACAAGATCAGCATAAGCATAAGTTACAGGTCTGTAATAAAGAAGATAGAGACCATCCGGAGAAGCTTCCACATTGGAAATCTTACCATTTTGTATCTCTGAACCATTCTCAAAAGATGGGAATTCCTTTACTGCCTTCAGATTAAGAAATTCTTCATCAGTCCGGAAAATCCCAAAACGGTTTTCGATCTGCAGTTTCCCGCCATCTTCCAGTAAAACTACTCTTTCCGGAAAAAAAGTAAGCTGCCTCATCTTCCGTCCAGGCAAATCTGCCGTGAACAATGTTCTGTACTCCCCGTAACCAGGTCCAGTCGCATCTGCGTAAAACAGAAGCTGATCAGATTCGGACAGGTTGAGTCCCCCAAATGTTACATCTGCATAGAGATGAAACACATTTAAACAGATAATTAGCAAAATCCATCGTTTCATACCGTTTCATTGTCGGCAGGGTTTGACCGGAAGTTCACAAAAAGATTGGTTAAATTTAGCATATTTTTTTTGCCTGGGCGCATCCCGGCCATGGTGTGTAGGGGACACCCACGCAGGGATACCCCCTACACACCATGGCTGGGACCGGGCTATCCGCTTGTACTCCTCCCGGATTTGTTTAAAGGGATCACATATTGATTTTCTGGGGACAACAGACGCGATTAATCGCGTCTCTACGGCACATACTTTCACGATGCGGGGTACCGCTACTATCCCTTTCGCAGAGATTGGAATCGGGTAATTGTTTTGTAATATTTGTCATCTCGCCGTCGGAAGAGCTGTTTTAATGGCTTCTGTAATCCATGTATTTAAACTTTCATGGGTAATATTCGCCGCACCCACAACCTGTTCATTAGAACCCTATAATTTAACATATAAAAATTACTCTGAAGCAGAAACACGATTTACCCAGTATATAGGTATAGAGGTAGATAATGAAAAAATATAATCGCCATTCAATACGATTAAAAGGATATGATTATTCAAAGGCTGGAGCATATTTCATCACAATCTGTACGAAGAACAGGGAAAATTTATTTGGTAAAATTGAAAATGGGAAAATGATATTTAATGATGCAGGAAAAATGGTTGATCGAATTTATAATGAATTAGAAAATTATCATGAAATAACAATCGATAAATACATAATAATGCCGGATCATTTTCATGGAATAATAGAAATCCCCGTAGGGGCGGAATCAATTTCCGCCCAAAGCGATGAATCCATTATTAACAATAAATCATGGGCAGATATGGAATCTGCAAACCACACAAATGCCCCAACGAACCATACGAATGGTGAATTGGCGAATGTAATTCAAACATTTAAACGGTATACAACAATTGAATATATTAAAATGGTAAAAAAACATATTTTACCGCCGTTTAATAAACGGATTTGGCAACGTAATTATTGGGAACATATTATACGCAATAATGATGAACTAATTAACATCAGAGAATATATAAGAAACAACCCTGGAAATTGACTGCCTGATCAGGATAAAAAAAATTCATGGTAAGGTCGATTCATGAAACGTCCTTACAGTAATTCCGCCGCCAGCTCTGCCAGTCTGCTGCGTTCCGATTTATCGAGAAGAACATGACCAAAAACTTCCTGCCCTTTAAATGCCTCTACAAGATATGTTAATCCATTTGAATTGGAATCCAGATATGGAGAATCGATCTGATAGGGATCTCCTGTCAGAATAACTTTTGTTCCTTCCCCTGCCCTGCTTACCACTGTTTTAATCTCATGGGGTGACAGGTTCTGGGCCTCATCTATAATGATGTACTGATTAGGCAGGGACCTTCCTCGTATATATGTAAGGGCTTCAATTTCTATTTTTGAACTCTGAAGAAGAGAATCTGTGGTCTTATAATTGGTGAATTTATGGGCCCGCAATATAAAATCCATATTATCGTGGAGGGGCTGCATCCAGTGGCTCAATTTCTCTTCCTTGGAGCCTGGGAGATATCCAATATCTTTACCGAAAGGAACAACAGGCCTGGAGATCAAAACCTTATTGAATTGATCATCCTTAAATATTCTATACAGACCTGCAGCAATGGCCAGAAGAGTTTTTCCTGTTCCCGCTTTGCCGACAAGGGTAACAATTGAAATAGAATCATCGAGAAGCAATTCCAAAGCCATTCTCTGTTCCATGTTCAGCGGCCTTATTCCACTTACCGGGTCCTTAAGCTCGTCTACAAAGTTAAGTTGTCCTGTACCGGCATCATAACGGGCCAGAACAGATTCCTCATTACTTTTCTTATGAAGGATAAGAAACTCATTGGCAGCCATCTTTTCATTCCAGGGTATGGTTCCAACAGTTATAAGTGACTGAAGAGTATCTGCCGTCACATCAAGCTCCCTGAATCCGGCATATAGATCATTGATATTAACCTTTTGCTTCTCATAATCTACGGCTTTCAGACCAAGGGACTGTGCTTTTATCCTGGCATTAATATCCTTTGATACAAAAAACACCTTTTTCCCCTCATTCTGGAGATCTACAGCGGTCTGGATAATATGATTATCAATTTTACCCTTATTCAGGTCATTGGGAAGACCCTTCCTGTTAAAGGAAACTGCAACACGGAGAATAGAACCATTTTCCATTTTAACCCCTTTCTGGAGATCTCCGTGTTTTGCTACCGAATCTATAAATCTAATAGCATGTCTGGCATTCCGGCCTCTTTCATCACTGTAGGTTTTAAGAGTATCAAGCTCTTCTAAAACTCCCAAAGGAATAACAACTTCGTTATCCCTGAAAGAGAGAATTGCATCCGCCTTGTGGATAAAGACATTGGTGTCTATGACAAATGTTTTTACAGATCCATTATCACTCATACTGACTCCTTAACATAATTACGTTAACAGTAATACCATTGTCTATAGAGGGTACCCACAAGGGATACCCCTACGTGTTATTTAATCAGGATTGCATCGAAATTACAAACTTCGAAACATTCACCACACTTAATACAGGCATCCTGATTGATAAAATGCACTTCCTTCCGTTTACCGGAAATTGTGTTAACCGGGCATTTAAGGGCACATAGAGTACATCCGGTACATGCCTCAGGAATAACCTCAAAGGTTATAAGAGGTTTACATTTTTTTGCAGGACATTTTTTATCAATGATGTGAGCAATATACTCGTCTTCAAAATATCTAAGAGTCGATAAAATCGGATTCGGAGATGTCTGACCAAGACCGCAAAGCGATGCCTTCTGCATTGTTTCGCCGATACTCCTCATTCTGTCCAGATCCTCAAGTTCGCCTTCTCCATTTGTAATTCTTTCGAGGATATTATAAAGGGTTCTTCCTCCAACACGACAGGGAGGACACTTTCCACAGGATTCATCAATTGTAAATCCCAGATAAAATTTCGATACATCCACCATACAGTCATCTTCGTTTAAAACAATCATACCCCCGGAACCCATAATTGATCCAAGTTCCTGAAGACTTTTGTAATCGATTGGAGTGTCCAGGTGTTCTCTGGTAATTACACCACCTGAGGGACCACCGGTCTGCACTGCCTTAAATTTCTTTCCTCCAGGTAT
>JAUVLL010000344.1 GCA_030600745.1 Spirochaetaceae bacterium
AGATACCAGACGACATCGAAGGAATCAACTGCCGAAAACTATTAAAAAAGATAAATGAGAGAATCGAATATCTTTACGACCGGGACCACACAATCGGACATGCATATTTTATCAATATCAAAACAGGCGAAGAACTGGATAGTGTAATGAGTAATAAAATTATCCCCCTGCTGCAGGAATACTTCTACGATGACTGGGAGAAAATGCAAATTGTTCTTGGAGATCATTACAAACAGTTTAATGAAAATGGCAGTGAAGCTGTAGAATTTGATACAGGGATCAATGGAAATCGATTTATTCAAAGTCGAAAAATAAATGAAAAAGCCGTTATTGGCTTTGATCATGAGGATATTGAGGATAATCAGACTGAGTATAAAGTGAGCAATAATTTCCCTGTTGAATGCTATCAGAAAGTTTACGATAATAGTGTCTATACCAACTTTATAGAATGAAAAAGAATAATCATTATACCCTGATGGAACATCATTCTCTTTATATTTTACAACCCGGAAAAACCCGTGAGAAAGATGAAAATGGACACATAGGTCTCCCTAAAAAGATCTTTGAAGAGATACATGATTTTGTATTTCAAAACAGCGATGAAGCCACCCATTTCCTCTGTCCCTCCTACATGAGCCATCTAGGCCAAACCCTTAAGGCTCAGCAGTATGTAGGAGTCATTGAAACACGCAGTGGAGTTGTAATAGAAATCCTCCCAAAGATAGCAGGTCAGAACGAGGGGAAAACCAGGAAAATCTTTTTGAAGATGCTCAAAAGGTTGAGGGATTCCCCCTTTAAGCATTTCGATATGGCATCCCTCAAAACAGAAAAAATGCATCTGCTGGAAATCTTCATAACTATGTTCTGTGAGGAGCTTGCAGTTCTTATCCGCCGGGGAATAAAATCAGACTATATCAAAAAGGAAGAGAACTCACAGTTTCTGAAAGGCAGACTGAAACTGGTAAACCATATTAGAAAGAACGTTGTTCATAAGGAAAGGTTCTATGTTGAGTTTGATGAATACCTGCAGAATAGGATTGAAAACAGGATAATTCGGACTACTTTGGAATTCCTCTATAAAAAGAGCTCCAGTAACAGTAATAAAAAACGGCTACGGGAGTTCCTTTTTGTCTTTAATGAGATTAATCCGGTGCACGATACCAGGAATGCCTTTAAAAAGATAAAGATAGATCGGCAGATGAAAGATTATGAAAAGGTTCTTCACTGGTGCCAGCTGTTTCTTAATAACGAGAGCTTTACATCATTTAAAGGCAATAGTATAGCCTTTGCATTACTTTTTGACATGAACAGGGTTTTTGAAGATTACGTTGCCTATTGTCTTAAGAAAAATTATCCCGAATTGGAAATAAAAACCCAGGTAAGCACAGAACACCTTATAATAGAACCAACGAAAGAGTTTAAACTCAAGCCTGATCTTCTTGTTGGTGCCACTATTGTAGCTGACACTAAATGGAAACTGCTGGATTCATCAAAACCTCATTTTGGAATCAGCCAGGCAGATCTTTATCAGATGTATGCGTATGGGAAAAAGTATACAGGGATAGCGGAAGTCCATTTAATCTATCCCCAAACTGAAGAGTTTCCACAGGACAGAAAGTTAGAATACCGTTTTGATTATAAACTTATTTTGCGTGTATTTGCTTTTGACTGTGAATTCGGGGAGATTGCTGGAGATGATGCACTGTGGTTTAAAAAAAGAGTTTTGATAAAAGCCCGACAGTAAAAAAGAGAAACATATTTGAATTTCGAGCGTAAAGGATAGAAACGGAAATCCCGCACCGTGAATGTATGTTGCCGTTATATATTCCCGTAGGGGCTCGATTTATCGCGCCCAAATGAGTTTGTAAAATACAAAATGTGGTCCAGTTAGTCCAATCCGGGCGGAATTGCAGCGGATAGCCTGACCCTGCGAAGCAGGGGTACGCCCATAATAATCAACACAGGGAGTATAAAATCCTATTATTCATTTTTTTCTTGACATGGAGATATCATTCTGATATTACTATTGCAGTAGTAACAAAATGTTGGAGGCAGGAATGAAAAAGAAAATACTTATTTGCGGAGCCGCAGGAAGAGATTTTCATAATTTTAATGTTCTCTATCGTAACAACCCCGATTATGATGTGGTAGCTTTTACGGCGACCCAGATTCCGGATATTGAGGGAAGGGTCTACCCTGCAGAGCTTGCAGGAAAAAACTATCCTGAAGGGATTCCGATTTATGATGAAAGTGAGTTGTCAAATTTAATTAAAAAATTTAAGGTGGATGAAGTCCTGTTTGCCTATTCCGATGTTACAAATCAGCATGTAATGAAAATTGGCGCCATTGCCAATGCTGCAGGGGCTTCTTTTTTAATCGCATCTCCCACTAAAACAATGATACCGTCAACGAAACCTGTAGTCTCCATATGTGCAGTAAGGACCGGCTGCGGGAAATCTCAGACAACACGAATAGTTTCTGATATTCTGAAGGGTTTGGGCAGGAAAGTGGTCGTGATTCGTCATCCAATGCCCTATGGTGATCTTGCAGCACAAAAGGTCCAGCGTTTTGCCACAAAAGAGGATCTGGTAAAGCATAAATGTACAATCGAAGAGATGGAAGAATATGAACCCCATATTGAAAGGGGACAGGTTATCTATTCTGGTGTTGATTATGAAGCAATAGTAAGGGAAGCAGAAGAGGAAGCGGATATCATTCTATGGGATGGAGGTAACAACGATACTCCCTTTTATAAATCCGATCTTGAAATAGTTGTAACAGATCCTCATCGCTCCGGGCATGAATTATTATATTATCCCGGGCAGACGAATTTTCTGCGTGCAGATATAATTATTATAAACAAGATGGACAGTGCAGATAATAATGGAATAGAACATCTTGAGGATAATATTAAAAAATATAATCCTGATGCTGTTGTTATAAAAGCTAATTCCAGACTGGAAGTGGATAATCCGGAACTAATTAAGGACAAAAGAGTACTTGTGATTGAAGATGGTCCTACCCTTACTCATGGTGAAATGAAATATGGGGCTGGAGTAGTTGCCGCCAGTAACTTCGGTGCAAAGGAGTTGGTGGATCCAAGACCCTGGACAGTTGGAACAATAACCGACACTTTTAAGAAATATACTGGAATCGGTACATTACTTCCTGCAATGGGTTATGGAGAAAAGCAGATAAAAGATCTTGA
>JAUVLL010000361.1 GCA_030600745.1 Spirochaetaceae bacterium
TTACCCATGATCAGTCTGAGGCTCTGGCTATATCGGACAGGATTGTGGTTATGAATAACGCTGTAATCTCCCAGATTGGAGATCCTGCAGGACTTTACAGACAGCCGCAGAATCCTTTTGTGGCGGACTTCATCGGAGAGGCCAATATTGTGGAAGCACAGTTAATTGGCGAAACCAATGGCCGTGCAATAGTCAACCTTGCCGGTACAAAACTAAAAATAGAATACCGGGAACTCCCCCCTGTGGGGAAACAGGTCAACCTGATGATCCGGCCTGAAGATATCAATTTTTCCAATAACAAACACGGCCTCTCTGCCCAGGTGGAGTTTGCCATGTACCAGGGAGCAATGGATGATTATATCCTTAATACCGAGGGAGGGGAGCTAAGGCTCCATGACTACGCCTATAAGCGCAGCATAAAACCCAGGGGAACAGAGGTTCATCTTGAGTTCCGTGAAGATCACATATTTCTAATAGGAGAAAAGACATGAAGAAAATCACCCTAATTGTTTCAATTACAATACTGGCCATTCTTATGGCCGGTTGTGCCTCCCTTCCCGATCGGGTAAGTGAGCAATCGAGAAAGGATTTTGTCCCCACCAAGGAATGGAAAGCCTTCGATAACTCAGGAGAGGTGAAGTTTCTCCAGGTTCAGACTACAGCATTAGCTTCCGAAGCAGGAACAGGCATGTCTCTGGATGGTTCCATGGGAGAGATGCTCATTGAAATTAAAACTGATCCTGTTTTGGCTGATACAGAGATAATCTGGAAACTTAAAAACAAGAAAGATCAGCCGCTGTACGTTGTTGCCGTCTCTCCCGAAGGAGCAGAGATTCCATTTACAGCACCTCCCGGAGAAACCACTGAGTATAAAGCCATGCTGGATGCGGAAGGATACGGATACATTGTTGTGGACAGCGATGTTGCCGGAGAGGTAGAAATAACAGCTTCCACAGGCGACAAAGAAGCCAGGACAACCAGAGGGAAAACCATGAAGGTACTCTGGTTTTAACAGGAAAATTTGAATATACATACCTAGAGACGTAGCGTACTCTATAGCACGCTACATCTCTACGATTTTACCGGTTTCGGTAATGACAGTGTAAAAACAAAACCCCCCAGACCAAAGACAGCTGCACTGGTAAAAAGAATTTCCATCCCCAACTGTTCCCAAAGGAGTCCGCCCAGAAGAGCAATAACAACACTGATTAAATGGTTAACAGAAATTCCGGTTGACAAGGTTCCGGTCAATTCCTCCTGTCCTTTGCTAAGGGAGCGAACATACACGGCCCTGGCTATACCTACAGAGAAAAGCATGGCGTCAAATACAAAAACTACAGAAACAACTATAAAAGCCACTTGCTCTGAAAACAAATGGTGTGCGTATCCATAGAGTAAACAAAGTACTATTAATAGTGCAGAATCTAGAATCAGTATTTTTCTATACCCCAGAACATCTACTAAACGCCCCATAACAGGGTTCATAAATATATTGCCAAGAGCAAAAATACCATACAATGTGGCAATAAACTCCGTAGAAGCTCCGTAATTTAATATTAGTACATAAGGCGCAAAGGTTAGAAAAACCTGTTTCCGGGCTCCAAAAAATGTTTCAAGAATATAATAACGGGAAAACTTTCGTTTAAACATAAGTCTATGCCGTTTCACATGTGCTTTACTGGATTTCAGCCTAAAGGTAAAAAGTAGTGCAAGAAAAGTAAAAACAGCTCCAATGATAAAAATCAACCTGAAAACAGAAATTGAATCAACATGACCCAGACCTAAAAAGAGTACTGTAACCAGATAAAAGCCGATAACTGATCCCACATTCCCTGCACTTCTGGCAAGACCCATGGCAACCCCTTCCTTCCCCGGAAGAGCATTGTGTATAGCAATAGATTGTCTAATGGGCATTACCAGATGTTCGCCTGTGCTCCACAGTACAATCAGAGTAACTGCAGCCCATCTTGCTTCCAATGCAAATGCCAGTCCGGCCATTCCTAAAAGCGAAATAAAGAATGCTATTCTTATAATTCTGTTCTCAGGGATTCTGTACAATAATGCAAGCATTAGAAAAAGAAGTAACCCAGGAAGCTCTCTTAAAAACTCCACGACTCCTCTTTCAAAGCGATCAATATGTAAAATTTCTGCCAGGAAATTATTTAAGGCACCACCGTACAATCCAACAGCAATTCCAAAAATAAACATGCTGAATAGAAACGATTTTATATGCGGATCTGTAAAGACTTGTTTTGGCTTTATCATAAATAGAGGTATATATAATTCTAATAATAATTACAATTCATACAATCAAAACTATTTCAGCCACAGCATACCATAAGGCGGCAGTTCCAGATTCAAGGTACCATTCTCATCCATCAGGATTTCCGCATCTGTAATTCCATCAACCAGTGGCTGGTCCCTTTTCAGGATCAGCCACTCTTCATACATACCGGCAAGAGTGGGAGTCTGCAGCCTGAAAGTAACCGGCTTTTCAGAAATATTCCCCAGTATAAGAGAATGATCCCCATCATGGTATGGATGGTTTAAAAACAGTGTATCTGTAAGAGCCAGAAATTCAAAATCCTTACTCCCCGGATAGAAAGCGTTATCTCTACTGCGAAGTTTCAGTATCCTGTTCAACATGGGCAAATATACCTTTTGAAAAGGATCGACAGGATCTGCCAAATCTGTGTCAGGCAGATAACTCTTATGTCTGTTTAAATCCCTCGGCTTACCGGATATTCCATATCCATGCAGATCATTTTTTATCCCCAGAAGATCATTAAAATATATTGCAGGAACAGATTGTCCAATTGTAATAACAAAACCTTGTGCCAGTGCTAATCTGGAAGCCTCCGGAACAGGCTCAATAGTCCTTCCGGGTAAATTACTGAATTT
>JAUVLL010000129.1 GCA_030600745.1 Spirochaetaceae bacterium
ATATATACAGGTCCCGGGGCAGGTCTGCGACTCTATCTCAAAAAAATTGCTATACCTGCTGTAGGTCTGGATCTGGCATATAATACTTTAAATAACGAATTCCGATTCAGTTTAACAATGGGAATGAAGAAATAGGATGAAAAAAATAACAATCTGTTATAAATCTTTATTCTCTGTATATGGTCGCTGGTCTATGTCCGGTGTATCTTCATAATCAGAACATTACTAACAGGCTGGTCGGAAGCAAGCTTGCCTGGTCGGGACTTCGTCCCTGCTCGGCTATGCAACCTATCCTGCTCGCCTATGCAACCAAAGGCTGGTCGGGACTTCGTCCCTGCTCGCCTATGCAACCAAAGGAGGAATTACATGACAGTAATTTCATTAAAAGATGTACACAAGAATTACCCCCTCGGCAAAACAGAGGTCCATGCAGTAAAGGGTGTATCCTTTGATATTGAATCCGGGGACTTTATCTCTATTGCCGGACCTTCAGGATCAGGGAAATCAACTATCCTAAATATGATAGGGTGTATAGATACACCATCAGAGGGAATTGTAACCATCAATGATACAAACACCAGTGACCTGAAAGATAAAGAGATTACAAACCTTCGGCATGATGTGCTGGGTTTTATTTTCCAGAACTTTAATCTTATTCCGGTTTTAAATGTATTTGAGAACATTGAGTTTCCTATGTTACTGGGAAAAAATCCTGCTCCTAAAGATGAGCGTGAAGAATGGATTTCACATTTGATGGAAGAGGTTGGTCTTGGCGAATGGAAAACCCATAAACCCAACGAACTTTCCGGTGGTCAGAGACAGAGAGTGGCAATTGCAAGGGCTCTTGTTACAAAGCCTCAGATTGTACTTGCCGATGAACCAACAGCAAATCTGGATTCTGAAACGGGAGCAAGTATCATCGAACTGATGAAGAAGATGAACAAGGAATACGGAACTACCTTTATTTTTTCCACTCATGATCAGACTATCGTTGATATTGCGGATCATGTAATTCAGCTTAAGGATGGAAATATTATTGAGAACAGACGGACCCAGGCATGAATGGACTGATTTTTAAAATTGCCTACAGAAACCTGAAAGAGCACAAAACCAAAACTCTTATTATAGGGACACTAATGGCTCTGGCAATTATGGTTCTTGTGGTCGGAAACTCCTTCATGGAAACAGCTGCCAGAGGTATAGAAAAAACCTATATTCAAAATTTTACCGGTGATGTTGTTATTACATCAACAGAAATGGAGAATGCATCATTATTTATGGATGGTTCTATGAACAAAAGGGATGAGCTTATCCCTATAATTCCATCAGCTGTAAAAATAGAGGAATATCTTAAATCACTTAAATATGTTACAGCGATTAATCCTCAAATTGGTGGCGCTGCTCTTCTTAAACATAAAGAAGATGGTACCGGATATGCGATGCTTTTTGGTGTAGATCCGGAAATGTACGAGGCGACATTTCAGGATAACATAAAAATTACCTATGGTAGTTTTTTAAAACCAGGTGAAGAAGGGATTGTTCTTTCTGAAGCAGCTGTAAGAATGATAAAAGATACCAGTGGCGAAATAGTTAAACCTGGTGATTCTGTACTTTTAACTGGTATGAATAGTGTAACCGGTACAAAGATTAGAGAGGTAACTGTACGTGGAACTTTTGAGTTTATAAACGAATCACCTCAGCTGGAAATGATTTCTATTATTGATCTGAATAATATAAGAATTATAAATGGGATGCTCTCCTATACTGAGGTTGCTGCAAATCTAAGTGAGAGTGAAGAGTCTCTTTTAGGAGAACTGGATGAAGACTCCCTTTTTGGTTCTGATGATGCCGGTCTGTTTGGTGGAGATCTTTTATCTGAAGATATTCTAACAATATCCGGGGATTCAGAAACAGATTACTTTGACATTCTTGGTGATACCTCAGAGAGAGATAAATATAGTCAGACTGATCCTGATGCATGGCATTATATGATTGTTAAACTGGATGACAGTGTAAATGAGAAAAGGTTTATTAAAAATTTAAATAACTGGTTTTTAGAAAATGGTATTGATGCAAGGGCTTCCGGTTGGCTTGATGGTGCAGGGGCAATAGCAAAAATGTCCAACACCCTTACTATTGTTTTCAATTTTCTTGTTCTGATTGTTGCTGTTGTTGCAGTAATTATAATTATGAATACCCTGGTAATTTCAGTAAATGAGCGTATAGGGGAGATAGGTACTATGAGAGCCATTGGTGCGGAAAAATCATTTGTAAGAAGTATGATAACACTTGAAACCCTGATGATTTCTGTTATCTTTGGAATTATAGGAGCAGTATTGGGTATGATAATTACAGCTCTTATAGGAGCAATCGGTTACGAAGCCCCAAATACATTTCTTCAGGTTATACTGGGTGGACCGGTATTGTATCCTGTAATATCTGCTCAGGCTGTTATTATTTCTCTTGTTACTGTTGCACTGGTTGGTATTGTTGCCAGTCTTTACCCTGTTTCCATCGCCTTAAAAATAAGTCCTGTTAAAGCCATGGGGGAGAATTAAAAGAAATGAATATATCAAAAATATCAATGAGAAATATTACCCGGCAGAAAAAGAGAAGCTTCCTTCTTGGAGGAGCAATTGCATTCGGGATTTTTATAATAATTACCATAGGAAGTTTTACTGCAGGTATGACAGAAACCTTAAAAGAAAATTTTACTTCCATTATGGGTGGTCATATTTATATTCTGGGTACAGAAACTCTGGAAAGTGGAAGGATAGTTCAGGTAATTGGTGATACAGAAGATCTTGAGAGGGCAATAGATACAGTGGACGATCTGGTAGAAGAGTATCATGTAAGATCACAGGTTCGAATAGGAGAGATTATATACGGTTCAAAGAGTACAACTCTTCAGGTGTCTGGTATTGACTGGAAGAAGGAACAGCTTCTTAAAGATACTCTTTCTATTGCAGAAGGAAGTCTTGATAATATAGAAACTGCAGGTTCTCTGGTAATTCCAGAAAAAATTGCAGAAAAACTGGGTGTGATTCCAGGTGAATCTGTACTTATCCGAATGGACACTGTTACAGGTCAGAAAAATGTAGGAGAGTTTACTGTTGCTGCAATTATTCAGGAACAGGACAGCTTTTCATTTATCAGTGCCGGATATACCGGGATGGATTATCTTAACGAATTGATTGGTCTGGAACCTGATGAGTATCAGTATTTAAACCTGCATCTTGAGGACATAGAAAAGATGGATATTGCAGCTGAACGTCTTGTAACTGAACTTGAAAAAACATCATTAGTGGAAACAGGTGAAGAAGATGAAGAAGAAGGAAAAGACCGAAGCCATGGTATGATGCTTAGAGGCGGAATGTCCGGTATTTCTGCTGATGAACCCTGGGAAGGAACAAAATTCAGTATAACAACCCTAAACGATATTATGGAGCCTGTACTCCAGCTTGTGAACATTCTTAATATTGTTTCACTGGCTCTTTTTGTTATCCTTATGATTATTACCATGGTGGGTCTTATAAATACATTCAGAATGGTTCTTATAGAACGTACTAAAGAAATAGGTACAATGAGGGCAATAGGAATGCACAGGGGAAGTATAAGAAGTATCTTTTTACTGGAGGCACTGTATCTGGCTCTTTTTGGAGCAGTTGCTGGAATCCTATTATCCTTTTCAACAACAATAATAACAGGACTGATAAGATTTACATCCGATTCTCCATTGGGATTATTTCTGCATAATGGACGCCTGCAGTTTATAACATCCCCGGGAAGTGTAATCAAGGTCGTTGTTATGTTAAGCATAATGACATTGGTTGCCGTATATCTGCCAGCCAGAAAGGCCGCCAAATTAAAAGTAGTGGATGCATTAAGGGCGCAGTATTAAATTGTAGGGGCCTCGATTTATCGTGCCCAACATACCGCATCAAAAAGGAGAACAAAATGAAAAAAAATATAATAATTTTTATGGTATTATTAATCGTTGGCCTATCCACGGCCAGTGCAATAAGTATAAACGAGGCAAACAGTATTCTGGACACTATCGACACATCCAGAAATTTTACAGGAACAGATTTTTCTGCAGTTATGACAATGATTTCAGAGGATCCTGATACTGGGGTAGAAAAGAAAAAAGTGCAGCAGTTCCGAAGAGATGATGAAGAGATGTTTTTAATGCTTTTTATTGAACCTGCATCAGAGAAAGGCCAGGGGTACCTTAATATAGGTGAGAATCTGTGGTTTTATGATCCTCAAAGCAGGAAGTTTAATCATACCTCTATGAAGGAAAGTTTTGGAGGAACAGATGCAAAAAATTCTGACTTTGGTGCATCCTCCCTCGGAGATGATTATAAAGTTCTTTCTGTAGAAGAGGGTAAGCTTGGCAGATTTAATGTCTATATTATGGATCTTGAAGGAACAAATTCGGAAGTTACGTATCCTGCAGTAAAAATTTGGATTACAAAAGATACAAACCTCATGCTTAAGTCTGAAGATTTCAGTGCCACAGGACGTCTAATGCGTACATCATTGTTCCCATCATATGCAAAGGTTGGTGAAAAATATCTTGCTACAAAAATGATATTTAAAGATGAGCTTATTGAGGGTAAAAAAACCCAGATTACAATAACAGATATTTCAACAAAAGATCTGCCTGATTCAATTTTTACCAAGTCCTATGTTGAAAGAGTAAACCGTTAGGGGAGAGAATTTATATGAACAATAAAGAATTTCAAATAAAACACAGAGGGGTCACTGACAAATTGATTATAGGGATGTTTACTCTACTGTTTTTTATTGGAGGGACTGCATTTCCTCAGGAGATTGCTACAGATGAAGATTCTCTGTTTGGAGCTGATGAATCAACAGAGATATCTACAGATGAGGATAACCTTTTTGGAAGTGAAGATGATATGTTTTCTGATAGTTCTGATTTAATAGAAGAGGTTTCAGATGATCTTATGGAAGATCTTAGTACAGTTCTTCTTACCTCAGATTCAGGTGTGGAAATAGGTGGTGATTTCTTTTTTGATCTTAGCGCCGACTGGAAGGGTCTTGATCCAGATGACCTATCTGGCAGTGATATATCTGATAGTCTATCTCTGGATCTTGGAGCGACTCTTTTTATAGATGCCAGACCGGATGAAGATACAAGGGTCTTTGCAAAGGCTGAGATTACATCTCCTTTTTATACGACCACAGGACCAGATGGCAGGAAGTTTGAAGATATTGTAACAATCACAGAACTGTTTACAGATTTTAACTGGGACAACCAGGTGTTCTTTCGTGCAGGTAAACAGACAGTCAACTGGGGTGTGGGATATTTTTTCAGTCCTGCAGATCTCCTTTCTCTAAGCAGAATTGATCCTGAGGCTCCTGATGCAGAACTGGATGGTCCTATTGCACTAAAAATTAACTATCCATCACTTTTAAATAATTATTATCTGTATACAGTTGTTCCAGAAGAGGTAGAAAGTTATTCTGATCTTACAATTGCACCAATGGTGGAATTAGTATTTGGGAATAGTGAGATTTCTTTAGGTGCTTATTATCAGTATAATAAAGCCCCTGCAGCAATGACTACAATTACTTCTGCTATTGGGGATGTTTCAGTCTATGGTGAAGGGTATGTTTCCTATGGTTCAGATAAAACTTTTGTAATTGATGATGGTGGAATTACAACAACAACATATGATGATGAAGTATTTCTTAAAGGTACTGTTGGTGCCAGTTATTCATGGAGTGATGATCTCTCCAACTATAATTTAAGTTTTTCAGGTCAATACTATTATAATGGCGAAGGGTATAAAGATTCGGATATTGTGAATGTATTTGAAACTCCTCAATTATTTGGTTCTGGTATTGTTTCATCAGAACCTTCTGAGATTGCAGCTTTCCTTATGGATAGTGGTATGCATTACGGTGCTGCAAATGCCAGCTGGAGAGAGATGTTTGGGAGTGATTTTTCACTATCTCTATTTTTTATAGAGAATTTTTCTTCTTTATCGGGTATGATTAAGCCTACAATATCCTGGAGTGGTATGGATAATATCGACATCTCATTAAGTCTTTCCAGAATGTTTGGGGATGCCGGAGAAGAGTACGCAGTGGCAGGCAGCACTGCAGCTGTAAGTCTTGGAGTGTCTATAGGAGGAACAAGCTTCTGATATGAATGCAAAGGTTTTAATTATAGAGGACGAGCTTGAACTTGGGGAACTGGTTCAGCTCTATCTCTCCAAAGATGGTATAGACTCAGATATCGCTGTAAGTGCGGAAGCTGGATTTGAAAATATGTCCGATACCGCTTACGATCTTATTACACTTGATATAAATCTACCAGGGATGGATGGGTTTGAGTTTCTTCAAAAGTTACGGCAAAAGTCAGAGATACCAGTGTTGATTTTATCTGCAAGAGAAGGTGATGAAGACATTGTTCTTGGCCTGGGAATGGGAGCTGATGAATTTGTAAATAAACCTTTTGCTCCAAAAGTTCTGGTGGCCCGTATAAGAGCTTTATTAAGAAGAGTCAGATCCGATCTGGATCATTCAGCCTCCAGCTCTATCATTTTTGATTCATTTAATCTGTCCCCGGAAGGTTATCACCTTGAGAAAAATGGTGAAAGAATTATTTTATCTACAAAAGAATTTGAAGTCCTTCGTTTTCTTGTACAGAATCCGGGAACAGCTTTTTCTCCTGATGATATTTATCAGGCTGTCTGGGGACAGGAATTTGGAGATATTTCTACAGTAGCTGTTTACATTCAAAGAATAAGGAAGAAGATAGAAGAAGATCCTTCCAATCCTGAATATATATTAACAATCCATGGAAGAGGCTATATTTTTAATGAAAGGAAATTAAAAGATGAATCTTAAAATTCGTTTTTTATTATTAATTATTGGAACCTTCTTTATCCCCAATATTCTTATTATGATGATTATATGGTTTTCTTTCGGTGGTATCGATAATATGAGAAGCACCCATGAGCAGTTTAATCAGTATTATTGCTTATATGAATATACAAATACTGAAGTAGAGAGAGAAGTTTTTACTGATTATATTGAGAGTTTACCAAATGAAATGAATGCAAGACTACTTGATTCAGAAAAACAGAACGGCCATTTAATTTTTACAGAATTAATCGAAGAAAATCAAAACAGCATAAATCCAAAAATAACTCTTGAAGCATTAACTGTTTCCTTTAAAGACGGTACTGCTGCTGTTCTTGTAATTAACAGGCCTCTTGCTGATAAATATTCCATTTTCAGGAACAGCCCCTTTCGTTTTGTATTTCCTCTAATTCTTTTTTCTGTAGTTACGATTCTCTCACTTTTTATTATCAGGTCAATAAACAGATCTTTAAGGAATATAGAGGAAGCAACAAGAAAGGTTGCAGAGGGTGATTTTGAGTTTGAATTGGAAGCTAAAGGAAACGATTCAATTGCTTCCTTAACCCGTTCATTTAATACAATGCGACTTAAGGTCAAAGATGAATATGACAGACGAGCCAGATTTTTTATGGCTGTTTCTCATGATCTTAAAACACCACTGGCCTCAATAAGTGGTTATGCTGATGCTATTTTGGAGGGATATGCAGGGGATAAAAAAACTCTGGATAAGTATATGGAGATAATTCGTTTAAAGACAAATTTGCTATCGGAAAGAATCTCTCATTTAATCCATTTCGTGAAGCTTGAAACCAGAGACTGGAAGGCATCTTTTGAACCTGTTCCATTAAAAAGTTTTCTTTTCCAGCTTTCAGAATCTTTTGAAATAGAGGCTGGAATTTATAACTATAAATTTGAATCCAAACTGGATATCCAGGAAGAACTGGAAATTAATATGGATTCTGAACTTGTAACACGAAGTCTGGAAAATCTAATGTATAATGCCTACAGATATTCATATTCAGAATCATTAATATCTTTCTTTGTTTATACGGAAGATGATAATGTTGTTGTTTCTATAGTAAACAGGGGAGATGGTATCCTCCCTGAAGATCTGCCGAATATCTTTGAACCATTTTATCGGGGTTCAAAAGGAAGGAATGATGAAGGATTTGGTCTGGGTCTTGCAAATGTGGCAGCTGTAATTAAATCCCATGGCTGGGAAATCCATGTGGATTCGGAGTTAAAAAAAGAGACAACGTTTACAATTAAAATTCCGATTAAATCGCTGTAGAGACGTAGCGTGCGGTTATAAAATTTGGCTCAAAAATAATTTTGTCCGATCATGAGTAGGGCTTGTAAAAAAATGTTCCGGAGTTCCCACCTCAACAATCTTGCCGAAGTCCATAAATATAACTCTGTCTGCAACTTCTTTTGCAAAACCCATTTCATGGGTTACCACTACCATGGTCATTCCTTCTTTTGCAAGAGTTTTCATTACAT
>JAUVLL010000086.1 GCA_030600745.1 Spirochaetaceae bacterium
CCCTCAGATACGCGGATTGAATATTCAATATTTTTAAAGTCATTTCATTAAGATTAAGTTTCATTATCATCTCTCTAAATAATGAAGTAATGTGAGCCCTTCCAGGTTCTATATAATCAGCAATAAACAGAACTTGTCCAAGACGACCCATGTCAGGATGCCCTGCTGTATGCCAGCGTACCGCCTGAAGAATCTCATTATCTTCAAGTTTAAACTTATTCCTAAGTATTTCCGCACCAAATCTGCCATGAAGGAGTACTGGATTTAATTTTTCTTCCTCTGAAACAAGATATCCATCTTTAAGTAAAGTAATTCTTTTATTGTCCACAGGAAGTTCTCTGGCGATATCATGGCTGATACCGACAATTCTGCCTTTATCTTCATCAAGCCCAAAGCGACTGCATAAATCCACACATATCATTGCTGTCGATAGTGAATGATCAAGCCTGGGGATACTCAAATTTATTTCAACATATTTTCGTATTGTATTATACATTGTTTCTGTACAAACCTCTATCCAATATATAATTATACACACTTTCCGGAATAAGATACCTAAAGGCCTTCCCTGCTTTTATTCGCTCTCTAATATCAGTTGAAGATATATTAATTGGAACATTATTAATATATTTATAAATTAAACCAGTTTCCAGCTTAGAATCTAAATCTCTGTGAGCAACTATAATATCAACAAGATCAAGTAATTCCTCCACATTATGCCAGTTTTTTAAACCACTTACCAGATCATCTCCAATAAAAAGACCAATCCTTCCTGAAACACTGTATCTGTTCTTTACTGATTTTACAGTATCGATCATGTACGAAACACCACCCCGTTCTATCTCACAAAAATCGATAAGAGAGTCACTATCAGTTAAAGCCAATTCCAGCATTTTAATACGATTATCAGAAGAAACCAGCTCATCACTTGATTTATGAGCCGAAATATTTGAGGGTATAAATATTACCCGTTCATACCCCATTTGTATTTTTAATTCCTCACTTACATACAAATGTCCATTATGTACCGGATTGAATGAACCTCCGATAATAATCGTTCTCAATTTAATCTCCAATAATTTGCTGAAATTTTTTCTCTAAATCTTTCAAACCTTCCCGGGAATAAACTGAAATTCCAAGAACCTTCTCGTTCGGAAGAGCTTTTTTTAGTTTATCAAGATTTATTTCAGTTTCTTCAAGATCTCTCTTCGTCCCGACAATAAGTCTCGATTTTTTTACCAGATCCGGTGCAAACTCTTCAAGTTCCTTATAAAGGACACTAAAAACTTCCCCGCAGTCATCAGAACTTAAGTCTATAAGAAATATTAAAACCTTTGTTCTGGAAATGTGTTTTAAAAATTTAAATCCCATTCCAGCTCCTGCAGATGCTCCCTCAATAATGCCCGGAATATCAGCAATTATAATATCCCTGCCTGAAGTCTGCATAACGCCCAAATTCGGTATTTTTGTAGTAAAAGGATATGAGCCGATTTTTGGATTTGCATTTGTAAGAACGTTTAAAAGAGATGATTTTCCTGCATTAGGCAGTCCAACAAGGCCGATATCTGCTATAATAGCAAGTTCGATATGGAGACGTCTTTTTTCAACAACTTTTCCCCTCTGTGCATATCTGGGAGCCTGTTTTCGGGAAGTTGCAAAATGCTGATTACCAAGCCCGCCCTTACCTCCATGCTGAAAAACCCACGTCTCAAAACCAGTCAGATCTTTGAGTATTTCGCCTGTGTCAGGATCTTTTATAATTGTGCCGGGAGGCACCATAATTACAGAATCTTTACCGTCACTTCCGTGTCTTCGACGGCCTGCCCCCTGATGCCCGTTTTCAGCTCTATAGTCTCTTTTTTGTTTGAGATGAACCAGTGTTTTTAAATTGTTTTTTACAATAAATACAACACTTCCACCTGTTCCGCCATCACCACCATCAGGGCCGCCAAGTGGTACATACTTCTCTCTTCTAAACGAAACACATCCATCACCGCCGTTTCCGGCAGAAACATCAATAAAGGTCTCATCAGCAAAACCTATCATATTAAACTCTTAAATTTCTCTTTGTTTATAATAGCTAAACGACAGGATCAATATTTATATACTTTCTATTTGCCCTTCTCTTAAACATAACCATTCCGGCTGCTTTAGCAAATAAAGTATCGTCTTTGCCCTTGCCTACATTAATCCCTGGATGAAACTTGGTCCCTCTCTGACGAACAATAATTTCACCGGCTTTTACAAGCTGTCCACCGGTCCTTTTAACACCCAGACGTTGAGATGCGGAATCCCTTCCGTTTTTAGTACTACCGCCACCTTTTTTATGTGCCATATCTATCTCCTTAAAATCTAATCAATCCGAATCAGTTCTCTAAAACTAACCCTGCAGTAATCAGGATACTCCGATGCCAAATCCTTCAAACCAACCACAGTAAAAGCGCTTACACCACGAAGCCAATCCTTTTTACATTCTTCAAGTAAAGATATTCTTAGATGTAACTCACCCTTTTCTTCTGCACTTCCTTCAATACTGATGGACGGTTCCATCTCTAAAGTCCCTGCGACAGTCCGGAGTAAAGTAGAAGCAGCTGCGCAGATAATATCCTTACCAGCCTCAGCAGAACCTGAATGACCGGAAGCATCTATACCCGAGAGACATCCACTTTTATCCAGCCACAAAGTCACATCTATCAAGAAACAACTAAACTCCTGCTATTTCATTTACCTTAACATAGGTATAATTCTGCCGATGCCCCTGTTTTCTTCTATATCCCTTTCTTCTCTTAAACTTGATAATAGTAACTTTTTTATCTTTACGATGGTCTTCTACAGTTGTAGAGATCTTCACACCCTTTACATAGGGAGTTCCGACCTTAACCTTACCATCGTTATTAAGAAGAAGCACGGAATCAAACTCCAGTACCGATCCATTTTCTGCATCTACTTTATCAATCTTCAAGACTGCATCTTTTTCTGCTTTGTATTGTTTTCCCAAAATTTCAACTAATGCGTACATCTACTAAACCTCAATTATTACAAAATCAACTAGGGTACTATATAGCATAACAGGCTCTCTCTGGTCAATACTCGGGTTGTTCTTTACGGTGGAACAATAATTTCCGGGAGCCTACATCCTCTCCAGAAACGGAATCCCCACCAGGTAGAATGCATTCTTCAATACCTGGAGAACAGCTCTTACAAGCTGAATACGGCTTACAACAATATCCTTATCAGGATCCTGGAGTATCGGGATATCGTGATAATAGCGGCTGAATATTTTGGACAGGTCATACAGATAAGAGCTTATTACAGAAGGATTCATATTTTCCCCCGCATCTGCAACTATCTGCGGAAAAGTTGATATCATTTTTACTATTTCACGTTCCTGCTCAAGGTCGAGTATCCCCGGCTTAAACTTTCCACCCTTAAAGTCATCTTTTCGCTCCTCATACTTCCTGAGCATGCTGCTTATTCGTGCACCCATGTACTGCAGGTAGGGACCGGTATTGCCGGAAAAAGAGATAGATTCCGATGGATCAAATATCATGTCTTTTGCAGGTGAAATCTGCAGAAGATAATAGTTTAATGCAGCAAGAGCCACAGATTCAGATGTCTTTTGGAGATTATCCACCAGAGTGACCCGGTCCTTGGCTGTAATTTCTGCCTTTGCAATCTCTGTCAGCTCCGCGACAAGATCGTCAGCGTCCACCACAGTTCCTTCCCTGGACTTCATCTTTCCATCCGGAAGATTTACCATACCATAAGAGAGATGATGAAGATTATCTGCCCAGTCAAATCCGAGCTTCTTTAATATATGAAACAGTACCTGAAAGTGATACTGCTGTTCTGAACCTACCACGTAGATTAACTTCTTAAAAGCCCAGTCTCTGTGTCTGGCAATAGCGGTACCAATATCCTGAGTAAGATAGAGTGATGTTCCATCACTTCTTAAAAGAACCTTTTTATCCAGATTTATTTCTGAAAGTTCCGCCCAGATGGAACCGTCATCTTCTTTGTAAAAAACACCGGATTCAAAGCCTTTAAGAACCTCCCCACGCCCCTCTTTATAGGTTTTACTCTCAAAATAGTATTCATCAAAAGCGATACCGGTTTTTTCATAGGTTTCTTTTATCCCGGATATAGTCCAGCCATTCATCTTTTCCCAGAGATCTTCAATGTCTTCTACTCCGTTTTCCCAGTCCTTCAACATCGTTCTGGCTTCGGCTTCTGCATCCGGATCTTCCTTTGACCACTGGTTAAACTTTACATAATAGTCGCCCACAAAATGATCACTTTTTATTCCAGTGCTTTCAGGTGTGGAACCCTCTCCAAATGTTTTATACGCAAGCATCGACTTACATATATGGACACCACGATCATTTATAAGATTGACCTTTCGTACTTCAGCACCATTTGCAGCCATTATTTTTGCGACACTCATTCCAATCGAGTCATTTCGTAAATGACCAAGATGCAGTGGTTTATTGGTATTAGGACAGGAAAATTCGACCATTACCTTCTGACCCCGAAAATTCTCTGTATTACCAAAGATATTTTCATTTTCCAGAATATTATCAATAACTTTTCCTGTAAGATCGGAAAGATCTATTCTAATATTTATATAAGGCCCTGTAATGTTAATAAATGCAGCAGCTTCAGGATCATTGTCTTCAAAAAAAGATTTTAAATACCCGGCAATATCTGCAGGATTCTTCTTAAAAAGTCTTGCTAATGGGAATAGAGGAAATGCAATATCTCCCATCTCCGGCTTCGGGGGTTTTTCCACTATAAGATTGATCTGCTCCCTGTTTACATCAAAACCCTGAAGTTCAGCAATGGAAAATAAGGCCTCTTCCAGTTTATTTTTCCATTCTATCTTTATATCATTCATGAATTATCTCCTTAGGATGCATAGGCGAGCAGTGAGTGAAACGAACGACCAGCCCATGGTTGCCCACACTACTTAATTTTTTTAATCAGTACAACCATTTCAGGAGCCAAAATTACTTTCCATATCGTATAGCTGATGAGATATATTTCGTGCTTCATCCAGGCGAAACCGAATATCACTCAGTTGAGCAATCAGGTTTTTATTATCACCCTTACCTATATATCCAAGATTTGACAGAGTATCGTATACTCCTCCCATATCTCCCTGCACTATCCCTGAAATGACATCAATTAGTAAACCCATGGCAGTATTGAAATTTACAATTATCTTCTCAATTTCTTTATCAATGGAAGCCATTACCTCATTAATTTGTTCGATACGGGACTCTTTTTCACTATTTTCGGATTTTATATTTTCAACCAGCTGAAAATATTCCCCACCTGCGGCAAGATTATTATCAATTTTAGTAAATTCATCTACTGTATCAGTTATTGTCCGATAAGATTTATTATAATCCGTACGATTCTGCTCTTTGTAGAACTGACCATCAATAAGAACAAGCTTAAGAGGTTTAATCAAGGTCCTGATAAAAACATCTTTCATGAAGGCATTAATAAAACCTGCACTTACTTCATATTTAACATGTAATTCTTCATCCCATAAACCAGTTTTATAATTATGTAATACAGGTTTACTTGAAATATTTAGAAAAAACTCTGCTTCCTCTTCAAGCTGCTGCTTCTTCTCTCCCTTTGTATATTCATCCATCAGTTTATCAAATCTTTTAAACCAGAAACGTCTAAAAAGAGCATACCAATCCTCTGCTCCACCTATATGGACAGGATGAAAGTTCATATTTCGGTTTACAAGGCAGAGAATGGATTCCAGGGGTATCTCGGAATTAAATTTACGAATCGTATTCAATGTTCTATTTGCTTCCTCAAGATTATTTTTTAAGATATTTTCCAAATCAGAAACATCCTTAGAGTTTGACAATCCGTACCCAAACATAAAAACTGCATCTAATGTATCTGTTGATGGTGAAACATTAAGGCTGAAAAGGGTATCAAGAAGCTGATGAAGGGATTTACGGATATCAATAAAATTACAGACAGCACTTTCTTCTCCATCTGCAGTTGTAAAAGCTGATATAATCTTTTCGAAATTAAAAACTGCAAGTGTATTTAATACATGCAGATTTTTTATTCCCCGGTAAATAATCTTTTTTTTATTTGAATCAATTTCAGCTAATATTTCATCAATTCTGAATTCAATATGCCTTTTAAGCTGAAATGAATTTTCAAAATTAAAATTTTCTGATACCTTTTCAGGATCAATTTCATTTAGCAGCTTTGCTTCTATTTCCGGAAAACGGAGCCCTACAAGAAAGGCAATAAACTCATTTTCATTTGATTGTAAAATTAAAGATAGAGTATTTCTAAAGACAGCCAAACTTTCCTGAAGTTTTTCAATTCTAACTAAAAAATTATTAAGAAATATTTTCCTGCTGTAGTTAATTAAACCAGGACTGCTTTTTTCCAATTTCCTGGAAAGTTTATCCATTGACAGGTTCTCAATAACTTTTTCCTTCTCCTGGGAAGAAAATAAAACTGTAAAGTAAATGATTATCTTTTCAAAAAAACTGAAGTTGTGATAACTTTTTACGTGATCATATTCCTCTACCAAAACCTCCTCTTTTAAAGGCAGATCATTAATTGGTGCAATATAATGCATTTTATTGATCATATCGAGTCTTTCAGCCTGAGTCAGCCCGGCTATTAATCTGTTAAATACTGATTTCTCTTCCATAGATTAGATTATAACATAAAAAGACTCTCTGAACGAGAGTCTTTTTTAGTCCCTAGGGGAATCGAACCCCTCTCTGAAGACTGAGAATCTTCCATCCTAGCCGATAGACGAAGGGACCAGAAGCTGGCCTAGAAGGACTTGAACCCTCACTGACGGAACCAGAATCCGCTGTGCTACCAAATTACACAATAGGCCAGTGCAGCCATCCGATTAGATCGGATACCGTGGTAATTTAACTAATGCCCTGTATTTTGTCAAGACATCGCTTCATTTTCATAATTAATCAGAGTAGTTAGCTTATAATTATTAAGTGGTTCGAAATTATTTAAAAAAGGAAGACCAATAACACAAAAAATTTCCTTAACAACAGCTCCGAAAGATTCGATAAGTTCAGCTGTTGCCTTTAAAGTACCACCTGTCGCTACCAGATCATCAATAAGCAATATTTTATCACCTTTGGTAATATCAATTTGCTGTATTTGTATTACATCTTCACCGTATTCCAGAGCAAAACTCTTCTCCATCGTCTTTCCCGGAAGCTTACCCTTTTTCCTTGCAAGAATAAAAGGGATACCAAGTTGTTCAGCTAAGGGGGCGGCAAAAAGGAACCCTCGTGCTTCTACAGCCACAATACCATCGATATCAATATCTTTATACTTTTTTACCATCTCTGAAATACAAAACTTAAAAGCAGCAGGATTTGAAAGAATGCTTGTTATATCATAAAAAACAATACCCACTTTGGGAAAATCCTTAACCTTACGTATTGCTTCATCAAGATTGAATTCATCAGCCATATCAATTCCTTATTAAAAAATGGTTTGATTTTTATATGAGTATAATCTATTTTTATATACATGAATACTATTATCCCTATTGCCAGTGGAAAAGGCGGTGTAGGAAAAACCATTTTTACCGCGAATCTTGGTATTGCCCTTGCAAATAAAGGAAAAACTGTAATTGCAATAGATCTTGATCTTGGAAGTTCCAATCTGCACACCTGTCTTGGTATAAAAAACAGACATCCTGGAATAGGTAGTTTTATATATAAGAAAGGTATTTCCCTTGAATCTCTAATAGTCAAAACAGATACGGACCGGCTCTATTTTATTCCCGGTGATTCTCTTTTACCCGGTACTGCCAACCTGCAGTACTTTGTAAAGCAGAAACTTATCCGGGGTATACAAAATCTTGTAGCGGATTACATACTCCTCGATCTGGGGGCCGGGACTTCATACAATATCATTGATTTTTTTCTTATATCCAATACAGGATTACTTGTTACAACTCCTGAAACTACAGCTATTCTCAGTGCATATGCTTTCCTTAAAACTACTATGTTCCGTATGCTTTTTAGAAGCTATCCGCCTAAGAGCAGAGAAAGGGAGCTAATACACAACTTTCTTACTGAAAAACTTGAAGGTACTGATAATTCATTTTTAAACCTTCCTGAACTTCTGGAAAATATTTCACCCGGAGCTGGTGAGCATGCTCATACACAAATAAACAGCTTATATCCAAGAATTGTCCTGAATATGGGAAGAAATAAGCAGGCAATAGCCCTTGGTTCTAAACTTAGACAGATATGTAAAAAAAATATTGGTATAAATATGGAATTCATCGGTTATATTGAATACACAGATCAGATGTCTGCATCAATAATTAACAGAATACCACTTGTGCTTTCAAGTCCGGATTCACAATTCGGGCGTTCTTTAACGACAATATCCGGGAACCTGCTTCATATAGGTTATCAGGATAAACCCAAATTATATGATTCTAATGAAGATATAAAGAATCTGGGTGATTTTATATGATCCATAGGGACAGGTCGCAACCTGTCCCTATGGGTATTTTTTCCTGAAGGCCTGCACCCTTGCAGAGGCAGTCATGGAATAATCGGATGTTATTCCCCTTTTCAGGTAGTGATAACCAATACCAGCAATCATAGCACCGTTATCTGTACACAGTGACATGGAAGGAATGATGGTTTCTATCCCCTTCAGTTCCAGCAATTCCTTTCTAAGAAGTGAATTTGCAACAACACCACCCCCTGCGACTACCCGGGTTAACCCGGTATCCTTTAATGCCCGTCTAACCCTTCGCATAAGTATATCAACGGCTGCCTTCTGAAAACTTGCAGCAATATTTTCCTTTGATTTCTCAACAACTCCATTTCTAAACCGATCCAGCTGGTTCACAACAGCAGTTTTCAATCCTGAATATGATACATCGTATTTATGATCACCTTTATGTAAAGAGGGATCCGGAAAAGTAAAAGCTGATGAATCTCCTTCTTTTGCCAGACGATCAATGGCAACCCCTCCAGGATACCCAAGTTCATAAAATTTGGCTACCTTATCAAATGCTTCCCCGCAGGCATCGTCAATAGTAGTACCAAGAACTTCCATCTCATCGAATTCTGTAACTCTGCTGATTACTGTATGCCCACCGGATACAAGTACTCCAAGATAAGGATATTCTATTGTCTGTTCAAGATAAGGAGCATAGAGATGAGCTCGTATATGATCAACACCGATAAATGGTTTCCCCAGAGATAAAGCAAGCCCTTTAGCAAAACTCAAACCAACTAAAAGTGAACCTACAAGACCCGGGCGACTTGTAACAGCTATCCCATCGATATCCTTAAGGTTAAGACCTGCCTGATCTATAGAATCCCTGACTACCGATATAATCCATTCTGTATGAAGGCGGGACGCAATTTCAGGTACAACTCCATTATATGGTTTATGTAATTCAATTTGGGTAGCAACTACATTGCTTAGGATCTTTTTTCCGTCTTCTACAACCGAGGCGGCACATTCATCACAGGAAGTTTCAATACCAAGAATCTTCATCAAACTCCTTTCCAATAAATAGATCTGTAAGATTATTTAATGCATAATTATTCTCTAAAAGGGTCGGATACAGATCAAGAAGAATATCTGCTAATTCTTCGGTCCAGATATGTCCAATCATTATTGCATGACCTTTTTTTTCGGCTATATTAAGGCCATTTTCGACAGCCCCCAGTATTGACATTCTTTCTTTACTATTATCCAGGAAAATACTCCTCTCTGCAAATGGTATTCCGACTGCTTCAGCAGATATACGTCCGACAGATTTTGCAGTTGTTCTACTGTCGAGAAAAAACATATCTTTTTCTTTCAGTACTTTAAACAAATT
>JAUVLL010000337.1 GCA_030600745.1 Spirochaetaceae bacterium
GTTACTATCATAGTACCGGCAGCTTCCGGATCATTTGTGTTTCTGATGTTAATTGGAATATCATGATCTTTTACAGGAGTTACAGCCTCTTCATGAAAAACATTGGCTCCGATAGAGGCAAGTTCTCTGATTTCTTTGTATGTCAATTCCTTAACAACTCCGGGATTGTCTACCAATCGTGGATCTGCCATCAATAATCCGGAAACATCAGTCCAGTTTTCATAAACATCCGCATTAACAGACCTTGCAGCAATAGCACCGGTAATATCAGATCCTCCACGGGAAAAAGTTTTAATATTTCCATTTGGACCGGAACCATAAAAACCCGGAATGATATATCTGCCTTTACCTTTTATTCTTGCGTTTAATCTGATATAACTGGATTCATCAACTCTTCCATCTTCAGTTAAGCTGATAATATCTGCCGCATCAATAAATTCTACCTTTAAAAAATTTGCCAGCATCTTTGCTGCCAGGAATTCTCCTCTGGAAGCTGCATAATCCGGTCCTTTCCCGCTTTCTATATCTGACAGGACTTCATCAAGAATAGAGTTAATATCATCTATACCAAGAGATGTACAAATTTCAGAATATCTATCTCTGATTATATTAAAAGATTCTGCCTTCCCATCCCCAAGAACCTCATCATGACACCGGTACAGAAGATCTGTAATTTTTTCATCACTGCTATTTCGTTTACCAGGAGCAGATACAACAATCACTCTCCTCTCAGGATTGCTTTCAATGATACTTTTTACTTTGAATATTTGGGATGCTTCAGCTACTGAGCTTCCCCCGAATTTACAGACTATCATTTTCTGCCTCCTCAGGTTGCATTGGCGAGCAGGAAGCTTGCTTCCGACCGGCCATATTCATCATTTTCACAACATCAAGGCACCTCTGATGATATGAATTATAACCTTCAGAGTACTTCTTATTTTCTTCCTCATCCGGAATATGAATTTTTCTAATCTTTACCAGGGACTCTGCTGATTCTTTAAGATTAGTAAAAAAACCTGATGCTGTAAACCCTGCGCAGGCATTACCCATCAACTCTGTGTCAATAACCAACGGAACTACAATCTTTTTCCCTGTTATATCAGCTTTCATTTGATTCCATATATCACTTTTGGCCTGACCACCCGAAACTCTTATAGTTTCAATAGGACAATTATTCCTTTCCAGAGTTTCTATCAGATCTCTTACACCATAGGCAATAGCATTAGTTACTGCCCGCCCCATCTCTGCCGGTCCATGATGCACTTCCAATCCAACAAACAAACCACCGGAAAAATCCCAGACCGGTCCCCTGTGCAGTGAGGGATAAAAACCCGGTATATGAACATCGTGACCGATTCCCCTGATTTCATCCATCATTTCGGAATAAGCTCTATTCTTCTGACCGGAAATTCTTCTAAACCATTCAAAAATAGCTCCCGTAGAAGAAAGAATTCCAGCTGCATTATAAAAACCCTCAAAAATATGAGGTAAAACCCGTAACCTCTCGTTTTCTACAGGTACAGCTGAACAATAATTTATACCCTCTGATGTACCTGCCCTGTCACATGTACGCCCTGGTATTACTGCCGCAGTACCCAGAATAGCCATAATAAAATCAGGACCTCCTGCATAGACAGGAATACCATTAGGAATACCTGTTGAAGCTTCTGCATTTTTTGTTACTGTTCCAACAGGCATACCTATGCTTATAAGCTCTGGGAATTTTTGTGGATCAAGATCATAAATTTCAATTCCTTCCTCTGTCCAGATATATGGATCAAAAGCTTTTGTAGTAGTAAACCCTGTAAAATTACCAGTTAAAATATAGGATATATACTCAGGACAACCTAAAAAACTTTTTGTATTATTATAAACCTCCGGATTATTATCCTTTATCCACGCCGCCCCGGGCAGAAAAAATGACTTTTGTCCAGTAATTCGTTTTTCCCTCTTATCTGCCCAAAGATGTACCGGACCGGCAAGTTTCCCATCATATCCAACAGGAACTATAGTTGGCCCATTACCACTGATAACAACAGCTTTTATATCCAATTTTTTTAGTATGGTTTTTTTTGAAAGGGTTTGTATCAGATCTCCAAGAGCTCTATTCCAGATCGATCCATCCCAGTCAGGAACATTTCTACTGGTATCTGCGAGTGCTATTCTCCAAAAGGAAAGGAGCTCCCCTTCCAAAGAGACTACTCCGCCTTTCATTGCAGAGGTACCAATATCAATTGATAATACACATGGTCCTGAATTACTCATAACTAAAGTTAACTCTTCTTAAGAAGCTTCTGGATCATTCGGCTGTTATCCAGAAGAGGACTAAGAGATCTTTCATGGTATAGTCTCGAAATGCTCCTTGCAATCAAATCCGATACAGGCGCGCTTACAAACCACTCCCGTCCAATAAGGTCATCATCGTGATAAACAGCAGTTGTACCTATTATATATTCAAATAATCCTTCTTCATGAGCTTTATCAAAAAACTTAATTGCATCCCCGGAGAATATTGGCAGACTTATTGAACATATTATCTTTTTTGCACCAAATTCCTTAAGAGCTTTCATACCCATAATAAGGGTACCTCCTGTACCAAGCATATCATCTGCCATGAAAACAGTTTTACCCTTAACATCCCCTAAAAGACGAATATTGGTAATATTTGTTTTCCCTGCATCCTGTGAAACTTTTGAATAATCTCTTTCCTTGTATAACATGGCAAGGGGTTTTTGGAGATTCCCTGCAAAAAATTTGTTTCTGTCAACTGCACCTGTATCCGGTGATACAACAACAAGATCCGGGTCATCAAAATCTACCAGATTCTTTAGTTTAAGAAGAACCTGATATGATCCATGCAGATTCTCCAGTATAAGATGCTTAAAACTGTTCTCTATCTCTTTTGAATGAATATCTATGGTTATGATCCTGTTTGCACCCATAAACTCACAAATTTGTCCAAAACGGCTGGCAGTTAAAGCTTCTCTTCCCTTTTTTTTATGCTGTCTTGAATATGGATAGGTAGGAAGTACCAATGTTACACTGGAAGCTCCTGCCTGACGTACTGCATCCATGGTTACAAAAAGAAGAAATATATGATCATTAACCGAGAGGATATACTCATTAGCTCCACCATTAAAGCTAATAGGATAGTGATTCTCCACATCCTGAATTATAAAAACATTCATACCTTTTACAGAGGAATTGATCTCTGCTTTGAACTCGCCATTTGCAAATCTGGTAAAGGTTACCGGGATTTTAAATGACGGCGGCTGATATTTTGT
>JAUVLL010000088.1 GCA_030600745.1 Spirochaetaceae bacterium
ATTTAGATAGGTATTGCCTTAATTTTAGATGTAATACCGAATATTAGCGGTATAGCAACTAATATTGCTGAAAAATGTCGGGAGTATTGGAGACTATACGGAAAAAATGCAGGGATATTGAAGCAAGAACGGAATTTTACCAGTATATAGTAGTAGAACCTAAGTGATATGTGAGGAAAAAATGGATACTGGAAAACCAAAATTGCTTGATCAAATGAAAAGTATTATGCGAATTAAACATTATTCACTGAAAACAGAAAAATCCTATATTCAATGGATCCGGCGCTATATCTATTTTCATAACAAACAACACCCAAAAGATATGGGTGCTTTGGATGTTCAGAAATATTTAAGCTATTTTGAACAAATATGCCTCTGATGTTTTACCAACGAAGGTCTCTCCTCATATGTTGAGGCATTCGAAGGCCATGCATATGTTGCATGCTGGAATTAATTTGATTTATATTAGGGATTTCCTTGGTCATTCAGAACTCGCTACGACCGAAATTTATGCAAGAGCAAACTCTGAAATGAAGTTGAAGGCACTGAAAAAAATCAATAATACTGTTATCCCGGAAAATGTACCTAATTGGCAGGAAAATAAGTATCTAATGGATTGGCTGTCTAAACTTTGTTAATGAAATATTATGTAAAGCTTTACATAATATTTATACCCATTTAATGAAGAAACCTGGTATTGATGTTAAAAGCCCACTCGATAATAAATAAAACACAATCCGTGTTCCTACGCGAAACGCCCTGTATCTATGTAATCTGAGCAATTAAGTGGATAGCTTGCACACTTTATGCCTCTTCTCTAATAGATTAGTATTTGAATTAAATGGCATAATTTCTGCAGCTATAAAATCAATAAATACAGGAGGCTTTATATGATGAGATAAACTTTACTCATTTTGATCGCAGTTCTGCTTGTACTTCCGTTCGCAGTTTTCGCAACAGCTGAAAAGGAAGTTACTGCAGACAAGGTAGTGGTATATGCAAGTGTAGACGAGGCAAATGCAAAACTTATCCTGGATGCTTTTACAGCAGAGTCAAACAACCCTCAGGCTGATGTCTGGATGGGCGCCCCAAGTGAAAACCATGTTCTGACAAAATCAGAAGGACTTACGGTTCCATACCTTTCCCCATCACTCTCTGAACTTGGTGATGTGTTTAAAGACAGTGAAGGATACTGGAGATCTTTCTATATGAATCCAATGGCTTTTGCTGTAAATACAGAAGCATTGGCAAAAATAAGTGCACCTATGCCAACATCCTGGGATGATCTGTTAAAACCTGTTTATAATGGACATATTCAGATGCTCACACCACAGGCTTCCGAAACAGCATATAATATTGTCAGCAGTCTTGTAGTAACCAGAGGCGAAGATGAAGCTTCCAAATATATGGCTAAGCTTAATCCTAATGTTCAAACATATACATCTCTTCCGGTACAGGCCCTTCCAGGGGTGTGGCAGTAGGTGTTGCCGATATTACCCTTCGGGGTGTACTGGATTCCATAAGTCCAACTTTGGGGGCTGCAATTGATCTGGAAGACGATGCCCATTCAACATTCCAACGAGTTACTCTGCCGCTAATGGTTCCGGCATTCTTTTCGGGACTGATATATTCATTTGTCCGGGCAATGACTGCTATAAGTGCTGTAAATTTGAACGTTGTAATGCAGTTTAAACAAAAAAAAGCCGGCTACGTTACCGGCTTTTAGGGAAACTGGAAGTTGAGGTTCTACTCAAAAGTCCAGATCTCACTTGTTATGGGGACCAGCCCCAGCTAAAACAATCTACTTGCCGGTACAACCGGCGGTTTACATAAGGCGGCATCTGCTACCTCCTAAAAAAGGTTATATATTTCAGTACATTTACCTCTACTATTAATGTATACCCGCCACTCTATTTTGTCAATTTTTTTCTTGATTTTTATCACTTTTTTTCAAGTATTCTATAACCTGTTCTGCAGCTTCTTCTGAGAGGCCTGCTCTTTGAGCCACTGCATCTCCGCCGGCACTGATTATATTTTCCAAAGAACCAAATTCCACAAGAATATTCCTGCTCCTTTTTACTCCTATTTCCGGTACCTTTTCCAGTTCTGAAAGAAAGATATCCTTTTCTCTGAGTTTTGTATTAAACCCGGTTGCAAATCTGTGAGTTTCATCACGAACTGCCTGAACTACTTTTAAGGCTTCTGAGGTTTCAGGGAGTACAACCGGTGCTGAAAAGCCAGGAAGGAAAATCTCCTCATTTCTTTTTGCCAGGCCTATTACCGGTAAATTATTAAGTCCCAGTGCAGTAAGAATATCGTGTGCAGCTTTTACCTGCCCCTTCCCTCCATCAATAACAATCAGATCCGGGAGAGGAAGATTCTCATTTATCAGCCTGGTATATCTTCTTGCAATAACTTCCCGAATTGATTCATAATCATCGATATTTCCATCCAGGGTTTTGATGTGAAATCTTCTATAGTTCTTTTTATCGGGAGCTCCGTTATAAAATGAGACAAGGGAAGATACAGGATACTTTCCGGCAAGATGGGAAATATCAAATCCCTCAATTCTTTTTGGAAGTTTTGAAAGGTTCAGAACTGTTTTAAGCTCCTCAAGACCTTCAATATTTTTAATGGTTTTAAACCGTTTGTCAATATCCATGGCTGCATTTTCATGAACCATATGGAGAATACGCAGATGCTTACCTTTTTCGGGGATTTCAATTCTAACTTTTTTACCTTTTCGTGTGCCAAGGAACTCTTCCATTAAATCTGAATCAATAATATCTGAAAGATATATAGTCTCCGGAATTCCGGCAGCTTCATCGTAATAGTGGAGAAAAAACTCAGACAGGGCTTCATCAACTCCTGTGTATATCTCAGTTCTGTATAGAAATCTGTCATCCATTCTACCCTCAGAAAACCTGAATACAGAAAAGGTACACATATTATCTCTTATTACACAGCTTATATAGTCTCTGCTCTTAATATCCAGTTCAAATTTATCTGTTTGCTGATCAACAGTCTTAACGGAATCAATTAAATCTCTAAGTTCAGCCGCTTTCTCAAAATTCATCTCTTCGGATGCAGTTTTCATTGACTTTTCAAGGTCTTTTAGTATTTCAACGGCATCTCCGGATAGCAGCCTTTTTAACTTCCTTGCATTTTTCATATAATCTTTTTGACTGATTTTATCTGCACAGGGAGCGCTGCATCTGCCAATATGGTAGTAGAGGCAGGGATTCTCTCTTTTTTTAAGTTTACCTTTACATTTTCGCAGGAGAAATAGTTTATCTGCAATATTCAGATAGCTGTCAAGCTTACCTGCAGAAGTAAATGGACCAAAATAATCAGAACCATCGCTGACTATATACCTTGTACGAAATACCCTGGGATATTCTTCATTTGTTATTTTAATTACCGGATAGGATTTACCATCTTTCAGGTTAATATTGTATCTTGGCGACCATTTTTTAATAAGACTGTCTTCAAGAATGAGTGCTTCATATTCATTAATGGTAACTATAAATTCTATTGTCTCTATATGATCTGCAAGAATTCTGGTTTTTATATCCCTCTTTCCTATAAAGTATGATCCAACACGTTTCCTTAAAATTCCGGCTTTACCTACATATATTACAGCACCCTCATTATCTTTCATCAGATAGACACCGGGTTTTTCGGGGAATTCTTTTACCAGTTCTTTAAGGGCTTCAAACATATCCATAATAAAATAACTCCGGGACGTCAATTTTACAAGGGATGTGCCGATAATGAAGTACAGAACTATGAAATATATATTAATACTACTTATAATATTGCCAATCTCCCTGTTTTCCCTCACTACAGACTTTTTTATTGGTGGAGAATCCGGATGGAGTAAGCTTGAGGAACTTGATAACATAGAAATGTATTCCGGAAAACGGGGATACAGCAGTCTTGGTATACAATCTTCAGTATATAAGCCTGATAAATCTACAGATTTGCTGATTCACTTTGATAATTCCTTAATTTATGATGATTCCGGTAATTATATGACTGAATCTCAAATTGAGACTACAGATGTTAAAAAGGTTATGGGAAATGGATCCGGAGTGTTCAGGGGATCCGAAACATCAGTACTTCTCTTTCCCGGACCGGAATCTATGTTTTCAAAGGGACAGCTTCTGGATAGTTTTTCAATAGAATTCTGGCTTAATCCTTCAAGATTCAGTGAGGATTCTGTTCTTATTTCGTATCAGGGGACCTTAAGGGATAAAGATGGTGAACTGATTTCCCAGGAATTGGTTTGTTCCCTGAAAGATAGAAAACTAACCTGGGAATTTAATAATCTGTTTTATATGGATGAAGAAAATACATTTGTCAGGTTAACAGGTATAACATCCATTATTCCAGACATTTGGCATCATCATCTATTAAGATTTGACAGTTCAACCGGTCTGATTGAGTATCTTGTTGATGGTGTGCTGGAAGCAGTGCAGTATTCAAGTCAATCAGGAGATGAAGATGGGTCAATAAGGTTCCCTTTGATATCAACTTCAGGAAATGCCAATTTTATATTGGGTAAAAATTTTACCGGCTACATGGATGAGATAAGAGTATCTAAATCTTTTGTTCAAAATCCAGTGCTTTTCAGGTACCAGGGTAGCAGGGGTAGTGCTATATCACAAATAATCGATCTGGGCAGATCTGATTCAGTACTTGAAAAAATTGTGGTTGAACATGAAATTCCAGAGGATAGTGTTATACTCTATCATTACAATATTTCGGATAAACTGGAAGATATGTTTGATAAAACAAAATGGATGGCTTTCTCTCCAACAGATCGAATATTTAAAGATAACCGGGGAAAGTATCTCAGAATAAAGCTTGAACTTCATCCCGATGGGGAGGAAATGCTGACACCTGTAGTTTCCAATATCCAAATCAGATATATAGAAAATCTCCCGCCTCTTGCTCCTTCATTTCTGCATGCAGACGGGGGAGACACTAGTGTTGCTCTTTCATGGCCGTGTATGAGTAATCCTGATATCAAAGGGTATCTGGTTTATTATGGAACTAAAAAGGGAAACTATTTGGGTTCAGCTGCACTGGAGGGTCCCTCCCCGTTACTGATATCAGATAGGGATATAACCAGTATAACTGTACATGGCCTTACTAATGGTGAACTTTATCATTTTGCAATAGCTGCCTATGATGGTGCAGGTATAAAATATCCTGGAGATTTTTCAAAAGAGATAACATGCCGGCCTGATATTTCAAAGGACAACTGATGTCAATTAAGGATATTCTGAATAAGTCATATCAGGCGATAGCTAACAGGGATTATGAAACAGCAGAGAAGCTGGCTCTTGAACTGATAAATCTTGATCCTGGAATATCAGGATCATATCTCCTTTTAGGAAACATCTATACAAAAACAGAACAAAACAATAAAGCAATAGTAAACTTTAAAAAATCTATTGAACTCAACAATGATAATCCTGAAGCATATAACAATATTGCTGTAATATATAGAAGAACAGGAAACCTGTCTTCATCATTGTCTGCAATCAAGAAAGCATATGTTCTGGCTCCGGAGCGCCCTGATATCTGTTATAATATAGCTAATCTCTATAAAGAAACGGGAGATTTTGACAATGCAGTTCTTTATTACAAAAAGTCCCTAAAGTTCAAGCCCGATTTTACAGTTGTTTATAATAACATTGGAACTCTCTATGATGAAAATAATGATTTCGAATCTGCAATAACCTGGTATAAAAAGGGTCTGGAAATAGATCCGAATCATCCAACTCTCCACTATAATATTGGTGTAATTCTGGAATCTGAGGGCAAGCTTGAGGAGGCTCTTAGTGAATACAGGAGAGCACTTAAAAGTAAACCGGGATGGGTTGATGGAATGAATAATCTGGGTATTACACTCCAAAAACTTGGGAATCATGATGAAGCATTAAATGCATTTAAGAATATATTGAAAGTAGATCCTGACAATGTACTGAGTCATAATAATATTGGTGTTGTTCTGACAAATCTGGGAAGATTTGAAGAAGCAGGGGAGCATCTTTCCAGAGCTTTGGAAATTGATCCTGGTTATTTTAATGCCTCTCTTAATCTTTCAAAAATTAAAGAAGAACAGGGAGAAAAAGAGGAAGCAGCGGCAACTCTTAGAATACTTCATAAAAGGGATGAAAAGAATACTGAAGTTCTTCTGAGGCTTGGGAAAATCCTAATGGATAAAGGCTCTCTTTCTGAAGCGTCAAAATATATCAGGAGTCTTCTGACAATAACTCCGGACAGTTCCAGCGGATACCTGCTTCTTGGATTGTTAAATTTAAGATCTGGGAAAAAGAAAAGAGCGTACTCCTGTTTTAACCGCTCAATTGCGCTGAATCCAACCAATTATGAAGCACTTTATCAAAGAGCTCTGATGCTGCGGGATATGGAGGAGTTTGATAAAAGTGTTTCTGATCTTGGCGCGATTTTAGAAGATAACCCTAAATCCTATGAATCAAGATTTCTTCTGGGGGAACTCTATCTCAAACAGAAGCTGTACAAACAGGCGTTGGCACTTTTTCTGGAACTTTTTGAAGAGAATAAAAATAACAAAGAGGTTTTAACAGCACTCATTGAAACCTATAAAAATATGGGAGATAGAGATTCTGCAATAAAGACTGCCGAAAGCCTTCTTTCTTTACATGGGGACTCAGAGGGATCCGATTCATTAAATCAAATGGGGACAACCTTCAATGTTTATGATGAGATGCTGGACGAATATGCTGAAGAATATGAGAATCTATGGAACCGAAATCTGGAGGCATTTATTTTACAAACCAGTGAGCCAATGGAGGAGGATAGAGGGAAAGAGGAAGAAAGTATTATTGTTGAAACCATACCGGAATTTGATAACGAAATTGTTCCAATTATTGATATAGGAGGTATTGAACCTGTTATTGAAGTAAATGAAATTGAAGAAATATTAAGTTTGTCAGAATTGGAAGAGGAGCTTGATCTACCGGAAGAAGTAGAAATGGAGATGGAACGGGAACTTCAGCAACTTCGTGAAACAGCCCGGAAAGAGAGAGAGGAAGCAAATGCGAATCAGGTTAACTCGCAGAATGGGCAGGGACAGCCTGCTGTTCAGTATATTCCAGTACCATTTCCACAGGTACAAAGTCCCTCATATCCTCCGGTTCAGCAGCAGCCTTCAGTACAGCAATATTATCCGATTCGGCAACAGCCTCCAGACCGGCAGCCTGTTATCCAGCAGGTACCTGTATATATGCAGTCACCTCCGCCTCCTCCGTCAACAGCCCCCACAATCAAAGAATCAACGATCAATATGCAGTCACCTCCGCCTTCTCCGTCTCAAATTATACCATCATCTCCAGTACAACGGGAAGAACCAGTCATTCCTGAACCTCCGACCCCTGATCCTGTAGAGGATGTCGAAGAGAAAGAAGAACATCCGGAAGAGAAAGAGTCAAATCCTGCAAATCTTCTTGGATACCTTGAAAATTTAACACAGTTTCTTCCTGAAGAAAAGCGTCTCAGTTTTGAGTCCAGTGATATGCACCTGAAACTTGAAACTTTAAAAGCAAAAATAAGTGGTAGGGAAAGTTTTTCCAATAAGATAGATAAACAACATAATAGCAAACCCGAACCTGGTAATATTGAAATTACAACAGATAAAGTAGAAAATACGTTTAGTTATATAGACAAACTTTCAACTTTTCTTCCGGATAAATCGATTAGTACTGCCATGAAGGGGAGAATCCAGTATATACTGGAGGCTATGAGAAATAATAATGGATAAAGAAAACAGATTAAAACAGATAGCCGGTTATATAAACAAAATGCCAAGCCTTCCTATCTCTGTTACTAAAGTTATAGAGATATGTAATGATCCCAGAACATCACCAGCTGATTTAAATCGTGTTATTAGAGTAGATCCTGTTCTTATGGGAAATGTTATGAAGCTGATTAATTCAGCATACTATGGTTTGTCTGATCAGGTAACATCTCTTGTTCGTGCTATAATAATGCTTGGAATCAATACAGTAAAAAACTTATCATTATCCACAGCTATTCTTGGTACATTGAGCACAAAAGATCAGTTTCAGGCTCTCAATATGGATGGTTTCTGGAGACATTCCCTTTGTGTAGGAGCTGCTGCAAAGCTTATTGCAAGACATATTAAAGTGGATCAAAGAAATCTGGAAAGCTATTTTATAGCAGGTCTTCTGCATGACATTGGGAAGATACCTCTGAATAATAAATTGCCGGGGGAATATCTTCAGGCGATAAGTATATCTGACAGGAAGCATCAGTCTTTGGTAAAAAGTGAAACAGAAGCAATGGAAATTAATCATACAGAATCAGGTCACCTTATTGTTCATTCATGGAAGCTGGGTGAGGAAATAAAGGATGCTGTAGTTTATCATCATTCTCCTGAAAGTTATGAGGGAAAAAACAAAGAGATTGTTTATGCAATTGCAGCTGCAAATTATTTTTCAAATTATTTTGAGATAGGTTTCTCAGGTGACAGATATCCTGAAAAACCACAGGAGTTTATTTTTACTGAACTTGGTGTTACAGTAGATTGGTTTGAAGGGATTGAGGAGACTGTTAACGAGGAAATTAATAAGGCAAAAATATTCCTTAATATGAAAAAATAGGATTCTGATATGACAAAAATTAAATTTTGGGGAGTACGTGGATCAACTCCATGTCCGGGACCTGACACTGTGAAATTTGGGGGTAATACTGCCTGTATTGAACTTAGATTCGGTGAGGAAAACCGATTAGTAATAATTGATGCCGGCTCAGGGATAAGAGCCCTTGGAGATTATATAATGAAAAATGATCTTCCAAAAGGTCCGTTAAAGATAGATATTTTTATTACTCATACTCACTGGGACCATATTATGGGGTTCCCTTTTTTTACACCTATATACATACCTGGAACAGAGATAAATATCTATGGCCCTGTAACATATGAGGATGAGGGTCTTGATGAGATTATCGGAAGCCAGTTAAGGTATAGATATTTTCCAATAAAACAAAGTGAACTTTCGGCCAGTATTAATTATTATCCCTTAAAAGAATTAACAATGGATCTTGGTGATGGTCTGTTTGTAACTACAAAATACCTTAACCATCCGGTGCTCTGTCTTGGATACCGTTTTGAATATAAAGCAAAAACATTCTGTACAGCATATGATACCGAACCCTTTTTAAATCTGTTTCCAACTGATCCTGAGGATCCCGGTTACGATGAAGATGCAGCTGAAGAAGGCGAAACTGTTGCAAAAGAACAGAATGAAAGAATAATTCAGTTCTACAGAGGTGCAGATGTTCTTGTCCATGACAGTCAGTATACCAATAAAGAATATAGAGATGGGAAAATGGGATGGGGTCATACTCCATTTGAGCTTGCAATAAATTCTGCTCATAAGGCGGGAGTGAAGAATTTATTTTTCTTTCATCATGATCCCTTGCGGACAGATGAACAATTGAAAAAACTTCTTGAAGTATATAAGGGTAAAATTGCAGGAAAGAGTAATATAAAGCTTGATCTGGCCCGGGAAGGTCTTGAGATAGAGATATAGGTTTGAACAAACAATCAGAAAAAATTAAACAGTTCCAAAACGACCCTGTTTATTCTTCACTTTCTTCAGAAAATAAAGAATTTATCAGTTTAAAATCAGAGGAATTCGGATTTTCGTTTCAGGAACTCAAACAGATT
>JAUVLL010000118.1 GCA_030600745.1 Spirochaetaceae bacterium
TTACGGTCTTCCGGGAACGAATTTCACAGGCACAGACTGGCAGCTCTATTTTACTGCAGGTCTTACGGTTCAGTTTTCTCTCTGGGAAGGAGGGAGAAGGGCATCACTCCTAAGCAGGGATGATCTTTCACTGAGTCAAAACATGAAGAGCAGGAATTCTTATATGAGAACCATATATTTTGACACCGTAAGAAAACTTGATGAGCTTATATCCTTAAAAGATCAGAGAAAAGAGGCTCTGGATATTTACAACCTTAAAAAGAAAAAATATTTGCTTATCGAAAAACTGTGGAAGGCCGGTCAGAAATCTACCATGGATATTCTTGATTCAGAGCAGGAACTGACTGAAGCTGATATAAAGGAGAAGCGCCTGCGAATTCAGTACCTCTCCCTGTATCAACAGATACTATTCAATATAAATGAATCGATGTGGAAAAAATAATGGAGACCTCTATGAAAAAGAAAATGTTTCGCATAACTTTAATACTAATCACAACAGGAATACTCTTTTCAGGATGCGGAATCAAAACTGATAAAACCAGTTTTACAGGAATAATAGAAGGGGAAACCCACACCATCTCATCACCTGTCAGTGACCGTTTGAGTGAGTTAAATGTATCTGAAGGAGACTGGGTTGAAAAAGGTACAATTTTAGGAAATATCGATACCACATCTCTGGATTTTCAACTTAAAGGGCTCCATTCCAAACTCGATCAGATTCACCTGCAGGAAAAGGAATTGGAAATTAATCTTGAGCAGATCGGTGAAACTTATGATCATTATAATACCATGTATCAAAAAAATCTTGCTCTTTTGAAACATGAAGCGGTCTCTGATCAAACTGTAAGGGATCTTAAGCTGCAGGCAGACAAGTGGAGCAGAGACCGGCGATCTGTGGAGATTAAACTGCTGCTTCAAAAGAGTCAGCAGGAAAATCTTCATTACCAGATTGCACAGGTTGAAGATACTCTCTCCAGGATAATTCTTACAGCCCCTATTGACGGTTATATAGACAAAATCTATTTTGAAAGGGACGAATTCATTCCTCCTCTGCGTCCAATTATCGATCTGGTCAATCTCGACAATGTCTGGTGTTATATTTACGTCTCTGAATCGGCTCTTACAAAAATAACACCCGGTGACCCTGTAAAAGCAAAGATATCCGATTATAATTTCATAGGGAGAATAAGTCATATAAACTCCAGGGCTGAATTTTCACCCAAGGAGATACTTTCTCCGGAGAACCGGAAAGCCCTGGTCTATGCGGTAAAGATTAGTTTTGAAAACCCGGATAGGATCTTAAAAATTGGTATGCCAATTGATGTGTATCTTCAGCAAAAGATCGATGACTAATCTAATAAAGGCTGATGGGATAGTTATGAATTTCGGGATTATCGAGGCACTCAAAGGAGTGAATCTGGAAGTCCCCCAGGGAAGCATAACAGGCCTTATCGGCCCCGACGGTGCAGGTAAATCCACAATAATGAAGATAGTTCTATCCCTTCTCAAACGGGATAGCGGAATGATCTCAGTCCTTTCTGTAGATCCGGATGAGGATAGAGTCTCAATACGGCAGCATACCGGATATATGCCCGAGACATTTTCTCTGTATACCGATCTTACCGTGGAGGAAAATCTGAAATTCTATTCCCAAATTCATAAGGTTGGCAGAAACGGATATTCTGAGAAACGTGACAGACTCTACCGTTTCAGTCGGCTTGAATCCTTCTCCGGGACCAGAGCCGGGAACCTGTCCGGGGGGATGAAACAGAAACTCGCCCTTTCATGTGCTCTGATACATGACCCTGAACTTCTCGTACTGGATGAACCTACCACCGGTGTTGATCCTCTTTCCAGACAGGAATTCTGGAACATGCTTCATGAGCTGCAGAACCGGGGAATTACCATTCTGATTTCCACACCCTACATGGATGAAGCACTGAAATGCAATTATATATTCATGATGCACAGGGGAAAAGTTGTCGAAAAGGGAGCACCTGTAAGTCTGATAAAAGATTTCAGCGAAAACCTTTTTGAATTTGAAGTTCCGGGTAAAAGGCCGCAGGAGTATATAGATTTGCTTAAGAAAATTTTCTCCGGAGAAGCAGTTTTTTTATCGGGTAAAAGAGTCCATGCAGTCCTGACCGGGACTTCGGATTATGAAGAAGTAAAAAAAAGGGTAATCTCTTCAGATGCTGCATTCCAGGTAAAGAAAATACTTCCGGAACTGGAAGATCTTTTTATCTCCCGTATTTTATCGGAGGATACTAATGAAACCTTCCGGTGATACAACGATAATCATAAAAAACCTTATCAAAAAATTCGGGACCTTTACCGCAGTAAATAATATTTCTTTTTCAGTCAGAAAGGGGGAGGTCTTTGGTTTCCTTGGAGCAAATGGTGCCGGGAAAACAACTACAATCAGGATGATGTGCGGGCTTCTTGAACCCACATCCGGAGATATCCATGTCGGAGGGATTTCTGTCAGGAAAGCGCCGGGAAAAGTAAAACAGCATATCGGTTACATGTCTCAAAAATTTTCCCTCTATGCAGATTTAAACCCTGCAGAAAACATGGAGTTTTTTGGAAGTATATATGGAGTTCCGGCTAAGGTAATAAGTGATGAAAAAGAAAAACTTGCAGATCGTCTTGAATTATCTTCTTTAAACAGAATAAAAACTCAAGACCTGCCTATGGGCTTCAAACAGAGGCTTGGACTTACTTGTGCGTTACTTCACAATCCGGAAGTGATATTTCTCGATGAGCCTACGTCAGGTGTTGATCCACTGGGAAGACGCAATTTCTGGAAAGAAATATACACCTTAAGCACTAAAGGGAAGACCATTCTTGTTACTACACATTTCATGGATGAAGCGGAATACTGTGACCGGATCGCGATAATGAATTTTGGAAGAATCATTGACATTGAATCTCCCGACTCACTCAAAGAAAAATACTCCTCAGTAAATCTGAATGATGCTTTTATACGGGCAATAAAACTGGATCGTGAAAACAGTGAGGACTTATAGTTATGGGTCTTACCGGAATTATTATAAAAGAATTTAAACATATTATAAGGGACTATAGAACACTAATGATCCTTTTTATGCTCCCCCTTCTCCAGATGATTCTTTTAGGCTATGCCATGAACCTGGAAATCAATAATATCGATATAAAGATTGATGATTACGATAAATCCTCATTAAGCCGAAAACTTGAGTCGGAATTTGAAGGAAGTAAATTTTTTACAATCAGCACCGATGACAGAAATATAAATGAATTATTTCAGAGAAGATTACTTAACGCTGTAGTCACAATTCCCAACGATTTTGCCGAAGATCTCAATTCCAACAGGATCCCCCTGGTGGATGTAATAATCGACGGGTCCGACAGCAACAGGGCTGTGATAATCAGACAATATATATCCGGAATAATTATGGAATTCTCCTCCGGTATACGTGGTGATAATGAACTGCCAATAAATATTGTTCCCTATTATGCATACAATGCCGAACTGAACAGTGCATTTTTCTTCGTTCCCGGACTTACTGCCCTTATAATCATAATGGTTTCAGCACTGCTTACCAGCATGACAATCGCAAGAGAGAAGGAGAAGGGAACATTCGATCTGATAAAACTCTCCTCTGTACATGCATATGAGGTAATTCTCGGAAAGGTTATACCCTATCTTATACTATCAATTTTTATAGGTATTTTTATCATTATATGCGGAGTAGTTCTGTTTGGTGTTCCTATCCGCGGAAGCTACGGTGCTCTGTTGTTCTACCTTTTCATATACTGCCTTACCGGCCTTTCATTTGGTATCCTTATATCCACTATGGTATCAACGCAGCTTTCAGCAATGCTGATTGCTATGCTGACAACTATGCTGCCTACCCTGTTCCTCTCCGGATTTATCTTTCAACTCGAAGCCATGCCTAAATTTCTACAGATGGTATCCTGGCTAATTCCAGCCAGATATTTTCTTGTAATTATCCGCGGTCTTATGCTCAAAGGGAATACCCAGGGAGAACTGCTGTTATATATTTCTGTACTCCTTCTTTTCAGCATTGCTTTTCTTGGAATATCTATCCGCAGATTTAAATCGTATCTGGAGAACTGAAATGAGAAAAATAGCTGCAATGATCAAAAAGGAAGTTCGTCAGATAAGATCTGACAAGTTTATGCTCAGATTCCTTATCATTGCTCCTATACTGCAGCTTATACTTCTGGGTTATTCCCTTACCATGGAAACAGAACATGTAAAAACGATAATATGTGATCTGGACAGAACAACCATTACCCGGCAGTTTGTTGAAGAAGTTTCCAATAACGACAGATTTGACATAGTCGGTATTACTGACAACTATAACAATATGGAGAAATATATTCACAATTGGACCGCAGTGATAGGAATATATATTCCCCCGGACTTTTCAAGAAATCTTGGGAGAAACGGACATGGGGATATACTGGCACTTCTGGATTCTGTCAATGGGAATCAGGCACTGACTGCATTCGGATACCTGAAACAGATAGCAGCCGAAAGCGCACTGCAGCTTGCCCCGATCCATGTTATTAAGGACTATCTGTCAAAAGGGGGAAACGTATTAATCAATACCCATTACTGGTATAACCAGGAACTGAAAGACCAGGCCTTTATGATACCAGGTATTGTAGTAATGATAATTACGATAATTTCCCTAATGCTCGGAGCCATGAGTATAGTCAAAGAGAAGGAAACCGGGACCCTGGAACAGCTGATGGTTACCCCCTTAGGAAAGATTGAACTGATTCTTGGCAAACAGATTCCATATCTGATCTATTCCTTTATAGAACTTATAATTATCCTGAAACTAGCGGATTTTATTTTTAAAATTCAGCTCCAAGGATCACTCTTCAGTTTGTATTTAATTATTTTTCTCTATCTTTTTACAACACTGGGATTAGGACTCTTCGTCTCCACCGTGTCAAATACTCAACAGCAGGCTCTATTTCTAACCTGGTTTATTATGGTCATGATGATTTTATTGAGCGGATTTTTCATTCCTATTGAAAATATGCCCGGTCCTATTAGATTTATCACCTTTATTAATCCACTTCGTTACATGATGACATCTGTAAGAGAAATTTATCTGAAAGCAACCCCATTAATATTCCTGTTAGACCAGATTCTTCCAATTTTCTTTCTGGGAATAGGAATATTTACGGCAAGTGTTATTAAATTCCACAAAAAACTCTCCTGATTGACTTTCTCCTCCAGTCACAGCCTGTCACTACATGAACAAACCAATACGTTTACCTATTACAGGATATAATCAGGTAATATCAGTTCAATCCTGAATATTATCTAAAACTCCTTACTTTCGGGCAGGTATTCTTTTGTTTCAACTACATTTACTGTAGCACCTTTTTGAAGATATGTCTGTCCCTGAAGGACAAGAAGGTCTCCCTCTTTTAGAGGACCATTGATCTGCATGAGGGTCCCTCTTGATTGACCAGTTTCTACAGGAACTTTCTCTGCAACTCCATCTTTTATCCGATAAATAAACTGATCGGAACCCTCAGAAATCACGCTCTCTTTTGGTACAATAAAATAAGGACTGTACTGTACCATCTGAATTTGTGCTTCCATTAACATACCTGGAAGAAGTTTCTGATTAGGATTATCAAACTCTGCAATAACTTCATAAGTTCGATTACTGTCAGCCTTAAGCCCCATGGATATTACAACACCCTCAAGTATATACGCCGGTGCAGAAGCCTGCTTGGCAACTACCCGCTTTCCCTTCTTAATTCTGGTAATTATATTTTCCGGTACCTGCACAGTAATTGCTATTCTCTCAATATCAATAATCTCTACATAATCCCCGGAATTAACCTGTTCACCTTTCTTAAATGTTATATTCGAAACATATCCCCGTCCAGTGCTAATAGCTACTGTGGTACGAAGATTCTCCTGGAGGTTTTCTATTTCGATAGTTTTTGCAAGCTGTATTTTTTCGTAATTAAGCTCAGCTTCTTCCCAACTCTGCTCTGCCTTATCAAACTCGGATTTTGCAATAAGCTCTTTGGAATACAAACTGCTTGTAGTTTCATAGTTTGCAATGGCTTCATTTAATTTAATGGAAGCAAGATCAAGATCGTTATTCCATTTTTCGCTGGATCTTTCTATATTTTTCACCAGATCATTATTATCCAGAGAAAATAACAAATCTCCAGGTTCTACAAAATCACCTTCTGAAACATAAACAGAAACAACAGTACCTGTTGATCCAGGAGTTATACGTATCTCATCACCTGCTTTTAATTCACCTAATCCATAGTAATAGATATTCATTGGTGCCTTGGTAAGCTCTCCTACAGTAACAGAAATAATGGAAGAACCACCCCCACCGCCGCCACCACTGCCGGGGGTTCTCACTACAGCCTCTTCAACTGGAGCAGTTTCATCTGCCGGAGATGTACTTTCATCAGAAGGCGTATTATCTGCTACATACTTATCCCAGGATTCCTGTTTCTTTGTATCATCAAAAGTATCCCATTTTTCCTGGGTTGCATTTGATCCAGGAGGGGGGCTGCTTAAATCAACGGCAATCTCACTGGAAGAACTTTCCTTAGCTGCAGGTGTTTCAGTGGAGGAACTCTGGTCTGCAGGGTTAGTACATGCAGAAAATATAAATACTGTTATTATCATTGAAATAAAAATCAATTTGTCTAATTTCATTTCTCAATCTCCTCATCAATAAATATTGGAATTATCTTTTTAAACTTAACCTTTGTGTCTTCCACAATATGATAAATAATGGGAAGAACAATAAGTGTTAATATGGTTGAGGCCATAAGGCCGAATATAAGAGATATACTTAACTGTGCAAAATTCTCATCTTTAAAAGCAAGAGGAAGAATTCCTCCAATGGTAGTTAGAGTTGTTGCAAGAACAGGTCCAAATCTGCTTCGTCCTGCATTAGTCAACGATTCTGCAAGGCTCATACCTTCCTTTCTATTCCGGTTAACTGTATCAACCAGAACAATTGCATCGTTAACGGCAATACCAACCAGGGCTATTACCCCCATAAAGGCATAAAGTCCAAAGTTATTGCCAGTTAGTAACAATCCCGAAAAAACACCTATAATGGCCATGGGAACTGAAAGTAGGATAACCAGGGGCTGTGTTAAAGAATTAAATTGCATTGCCAAAATAAAGAAAACAACAAGCATGGCCAGGCCAAGATTAACTGTCATCTCACTAAAAGAAGCATCCAGATCTGCGGCCTCACCTGCCCATTCATATCGGAGACCATCAGGAAGGTCTGTATCTTTCATAAGATCATCAAAAGCTGCCACAATATCCCTTATATTTGCATCAGGCATCAATAAACCATAGACAGTGACAGTTCGGTCCCCACCATTATGACGGATTGTTCCTATTCCATTAGTTTCTGCAAGAGCTGCTACCTGAGTAAGAGAGATCCTGCTTCCATCTTTTAGTTCAATAAAGATTTTCTCCAGATCCTGAACAGAATCTACTTTGCTTTCTTTAACAGCAAAACGGATAGGTAAATCACCATCTGCTGTCAGGAGGGTTCCGGATATCTGACCGCTTATAACAGTTTTAACAGTATTACCAAGAGTAGTTGAATCAACTCCCAGATCTGCCGCCACGATAGGTTTCATAAGAACCTGAACTTCAGGATAACCGGATTCCATATCTGTAAAAGGATTACCAACCCCTTCAATGCTCCCAAGTAATTTAACCAAATCTTTTGAAGAGGAAGAAAGCTGGTCCATGTCATTTCCAATCAGCTTAATCTGCAGTGGACTATTTGCCGTTTTACCACCTGCAACTGTTCCAATTGTAATTTTTGCACCCGAGATAGACATGACCTGCTTAAGAAGGGTTGGGATCATCTCCTTTGTTGTCCAGGATCTTTCTTCCCCGGATTTAAGATTAAGAACAATCTCTGATTCTCTCATGGAATCTACTCCAACTTCTGAATAGATTGTATTTATACCGTCAATTCCCAAAAGCATATCCTCTACCTTTCTTGTTACAGCATCAGTATCATCCAGGGAGCTGAATTCAGGGGTAGATATAATGACATATAGAGATGATTCATCTTTTACAGGAAAAAGTTCTATTTTTAAAAGCCCCAGAGGTATGGTAGACATTACCCCTATTAAGGCTATGAGAGCTATTAAAGGAACAATAATTCTGTTTCTTCGTCTTTTAATAAGCCGGGTTAAGAATTTCTCATATGAAACAGCGGCTTTCCCAAAAGCATCAATACCCTTATATCTGGAAAATATTCGAACTGCAAAAACACTCACCATCACAAGACCCATGACAAAGGATAATAATCCAGGTTTGCCATCAGTAAAAAATGCAACCATAAATAAACCAACAATAAGAACAGCTTCCACAAGCTCCCGAACTATAGAAAATTTTCGTACTTCCTTAGGACCTGTCTTTTTAGATAGTAATCGGGAACTTAGAGTAGGTGTAATACTCAGGGCAATTATTAATGATGCACCAATTATAAATATAATTGTTAAAGGAATTACACTAATTATTAATCCAATTCTACCACCCATAAATGCAATAGGAATAAAAGCAGCCATTGTTGTAAGTGTCGCAGCAAGGATAGAAGGTGCTACTTCTGCTGTTCCCTCCTTTGCGGCTTGTGTTCTGGAAAGCCCCTTCTCTCTAAAAATTGCAACATTCTCCATTACAACTATTGCATTATCTACAAGAAGCCCCAGAGCAA
>JAUVLL010000283.1 GCA_030600745.1 Spirochaetaceae bacterium
TCCTATGCCCATATTTGGAATCGTTAAGCAATGCAACTCCAAACTTGTTGTTTGAAATATCAACCCAACTATGAGCCGAAATCTCATCCTTTGCAAGATCCCAACTGGTATCACTGTGTACAGGGCGTTCAATAGCTCCAAACTGTATTTCGCACAAAGCGCTTCCATTTGGCACATCTACAGGAAAAGAAGTTCTTACCATTTTAGCCGGAGTAGCCCAGGATATCCTGGTACGAAAATCAATTCTTCGATCATTGGCAGTCAGAACCACATCCTGTTCTAATATTGATTCTTTATATTTGTATACCTGATGATTGACAATTTCCGGACCATCTCTTTTTATGGTGGTTTCTAAAAGTATAAATTTTTCTGTCACTCCTTTCCTGTATTCTACCGGAAAATCCCAGGCATCTCCGAAATCACTATAAACAACCAGCATATTCCCACTCTGACCTGACACAAGGATCTCACATTGATTCTCTTTATCAAAAACAGACAGAAGAGAACTATCATTTGCAAACTTTATAGTAATAAGTTCGTTTTCCATGTATGTGTCATCCCATTTTAAATTGGACTCATCTATAAAATCATGACAAGCAGTATGAACAACATAACCCAATGATGGAACAGTAATTCTTGTCCCTGTGTCGTTAAGAAAAATCCATTTGGTGATATCCCAGGAAAGATAGTTAAACGCCATTAGTGTGAAATCATCTTCATTTTTATTATCTTTTTCCTGAGGAATGAAGCCTTCTGATATAATTAGTTCCTTTTCTGCCTTTTCTATATAATGGTTAGTCTCCGCAAGCATAGAGCCATATCTTTTCCTGGATTCATCATAAACTCTTTTAATAGAAGCCCCGGGAAGAATATCATGAAACTGATAAAGCAGAACTTCTTTCCATAATTTTTCAAGTTCATCTGTTGGATAATTCAAGGAATCAGCACTACCTGTGTTGATCATTGAAAGAACAGAAATAAATTCCATTTTCAGGAGATTCACTTCCATTTTTCTGTTATACCATTTACTCAAACCCTCTGTTGTATATGTTCTCTGATGTTTTTCCAGATAGAGTTCCCCCTCCCTGCAGGGGAATATATCCGATTCTGACGCCCAGACTGGAAAGAATTCTGAAACTTTCCTCTGTATTATCCGGGCTGTATTAGCCATGTATTTCATCCTGTTAAGGCGCTCCAGATGCTCAGCCCCGGGACCTCCCCCCCCCATCGCCTATGCCAAAGGCCATAAGTGCGTGATTAGAGATATTTTTTTCGTGATAGTTATCCATTATCTTAAATACTGATTCAGGTTTAGCAGGGCTGTTATAGGTTTCTTCAGGAAGCATATGTGCAAGCACAGAACTACCATCAATCCCCTTCCATACAAAAGAATGAAAAGGAAATTTATTGATAGTATTCCAGGATAGTTTCATTGTAGAAAAATATTTTATCCCTGTCTGTTTGAGAATTTGAGTAAGAGATCCTGAATATCCAAATACATCCGGAAGCCATAAATTATCCACTTCCATGGAAAACTCTTCTCTCCAGAATCTTTTTCCGTAAATAATTTGTCTTACAAGAGATTCACCTGATAGCAAATTAGTATCAGATTCAACCCACATGGCGCCTAACACTTCAATTCTGCCCTCTTTAACTTTCTCTTTTACCTTAGAAAAGAGAACAGGAAAATCTTCTTTTACCCAGTGGAGTAATTGAGGCTGGCTGATGCCGTACACATAATCAGAATAACGATCCATCAACTCAATAACAGTAGCAAGAGTCCTCCCTATTTTACGCCTCGTTTCCCTAACAGGCCAAAGCCAGGCGAGATCAAGATGAGAATGCCCTATAGCAGTAATTGTAAAATTATCAGCCTGAGTAAATTGTATAAAGAAATCTTTAAGTATTTTATTTGTTTTATTTACAGTAGTTTCTGTTAGATCTGATAACCCGGCAGAGCTTTCCTGCAGTACATTTTTCAATCTTCCATAAAGGGGAGCATCCTTTGAGACATTTTCCATCCAATTAATAAGGAAGTCGAAATCGTAGTATAAGCTTCTGATATCTTCCCTGCAGACAGCAATATCGGCTTGTTTTAATGTACCGTTTTCTTTTATTTCTCCAAAGAGGTCATTACAACCTGCATCGCTCCAGTGCCCAAATGAGTCACCCTCTTTAGTTATTGAAGGCAATCTAAAAACACGCTTAACAGGTTCTTCCAGAGTTCTGTCAAAAGTAGAGGATTTATTTGTAATCCCCCTGAGTGGTTCACCATTTTTATCGACCAATAGCAGTTCACCATTAATATCAATCAGAAGGACAGGTACAGTTCCATTTTTGCTCTCAGGAATTCGACCTGTAAAATGAAACCATCCACTGTCGAATAAGAAACCCCATTTATCTCCCTCTGTAAGAATATTATGTTTTCCACTAAACCGGTTTTTAAAAGAAACCGGTTCGGTAGTTACCCAGACATCTACTTTAAGTTTCTCTACTACTGTATAGATAGAGTTTTTTAAGAAGTTAAGGGCCTCTTGTATTGTCACCTGATCCCAAGTTTTCTATCAATAACAGATCTGGTAACACTAAGTATCTCCCCTGTCTCAACACGAACCAGTCTTAAAAACAGTTCAAAGGCATTGTCCTTTCCAAAGAGATTCCCTGTTATAAGAACATCTGCATTCAGAATCTGACCTATGATAACGGCATCCTCTCCTTCAGTTATACCAGACAACTGCAGGTTCTGTTCCTCCAGAATTTTCTGAATATCTTTTCGTTCCACAAGAGTAAATATATCTGATGACTCTGAGGATAGAATGAGCCTTTCTGTAAAATACTCAGCATCCAGACTAAGCTCTTCCTGCTTATAGCTGAAAGGGACTACTGCAGCTTTCGTTTTTGAATCCACAGCATAAGTGGAGTAATCTCTAAGCTGTTCCATGGCCATACCAAACAGGGAATCCAGGGTTTCCTCTTTCTCTTCAGTTTCAATTTTATTTGCTTCAAAAAATGGATCGTCTGCCTCCAAAGGTTTATCTGATAAATAACTTAGCTCCTCTTTTGCAAACCTGATTATTATTGCCTCAAGCTTATCTGTCTGAAAATTTGCACCCGTGTGATGACTTACACTTCCTGCTGAACCACCCCCACTTTCGCCCTGTTCTCCATAGGTGAGGAAAATATACCTGCCTGATGTAAACTGGGAAATCTGACGGAGTATATATTCCCCATCCAAAGGCAGCCCTCCTGTTCCCACAGAATGGATCTTTATGCCCCGTGCTTTTGCTTCTACAGAAGCCTGTGTATAGTCATATTCCTGACCATAGTCCAGATGAGGGGGAGCATCAGTAATAATAAAAGCCAGCCGTATTCCGTCTTTATTCCATCTAATCTTCTTCATGGAATCCTCCAGGGCCGCCTGAAGATCTTCCGGTGTGTCTCCGCCCCCGTATGCTTCCACCATGTTAAGTTCTTTCTGGAAATCATTCAGGTCATCAGTCAGATGGACAATTTCAGTTCTGTATTCCTCATCCCCATCATCTTTGTATAAAACAAGTCCAAAGCGAAGGAGGGGTTTTACAGATAGACTGCTGAGGTTAAGATGGATTAGTTGTATAGTTGCCTTAAGACGCTGAATCTCTTCTCCCATACTTCCGGTTGTATCCAGAATAAAAAGTATGTCCAAAGGGATTTGCTCCTCCAGATCTCTTTTTGTATTAATAACAAGATCTATTGCCCTTCTACCATCTCTTGCAAACTGATCCCCTGTTTTTTTACCACTGCTTAAATCCTCAACCAGAATTTCAAAATTTTTAAGATCTCTGCTAAAGAGGGAAGGGAAAAATCTGAAACTTCCATCTGCAAGGGTTGTACCGGTAGTAAGAGTTCTGCCTCCGGATTTTATTGAAACTACTGCATTAGGAATCCCAAGGTCATCAGTATCTTCTATATTAAAAATAATACGTTCACTTATATCAAGGTTTAAATGGGGTACTGCACTGTACTCCTCCAGAAAATTTACAAAGTAATTAAACTGCCTGTTATCGTCGGAATATCCTGCTTTAAGTCCTGATTCTGAGGGAGGGGCCGCAGTAGTTCGTCCACGAACAGACAATGGAGCAATCTCGCTTAAAGAAGCTTCCTCCTCATAGAAATCAAGCTCTTCAGCATCCAGGGAGGATATATCTGCACTTTTCAAGCTATCTTCCGGAGGTACTACTGCTCCCACAGCCTCTTCTTTTTTTAACTTCGAGTCATCTTTTGTTGGGGTATAACTGCTCTCATCACCGTCCACCTCTGCTGTTGTCCCGGATCCCCCAGATGAGTCATCAAAGATGTCATCTGTGACAGTCTCTTCCGGTTCGATTGGAATCAAGTCTTTATCTGGTACAGATTTTGCTGCACCGGCACATGCAAAGATTATTATAGATACAAAAAGGAGTATAAATAACTTAATCAGTGGTTTCCGAATTTTACTCAT
>JAUVLL010000196.1 GCA_030600745.1 Spirochaetaceae bacterium
GCCACGTCAGGAGGAAGAGAACCAGACCCAAACCCCGCGTCAAAGCCAATCTCAAGGGCCAGCTCATGACTAATCCTGGGGCCTCCTGCAACAAGCAAAAATTTGTCCCGAAGGTTTTCCGCTTCCAGAAGTTCAACCAGATTCGTCAAATTCTGAACATGAATATCCTTTTGAGTAACCACCTGGGAAACAAGAATTGCATCCGCATTCACTTCAACAGCCTTTTGTATAAGGACTTCATTAGGAACCTGGCTTCCAAGATTCCAGGCATTTATTTCCGGATATCGCTCAAGTCCATATTCTCCTGCATATCCTTTCATATTCATTATCGCATCAAGACCAACAGTATGAGCATCAAAACCGGTACAGGCACCAACTATATTTAGTTTCCTGCCTATTTTTTCCTTTATGAAAGCATTTATCTCATAGTAGGTCATAACTTTCGTTTCAACCTTTGCCACTTTTATATTTGTGGCATCCACGCTGTATTTACATCTGCCGTATAAAATATGAAAGCTGAATCCCTCCCCCATATCATGCATGGATACAGAACTTACTTCCTCTATCCCCATCTTTCCAGCCAGCCTTTTAGCTGCCTCCTGAGCCTCAGGACTTGCTTCCAGGGGTAAAGAAAAACTCACCTGAATTCTGCCGTCATTCAAAGTATCCCCGTAGGGTTTTACTGCTGTCATGTCTATCATAAAACCCCCAGCTCCTTTTTAAAAAAATCCATGAATGGATTTTTATAATTGATACCTTTTGTAATAACACCATCAACTCCCTTGCCTCCATCAGACGGACGGGAAATCCCTGCAAACATTCCATCTTCAATGGCCTTCATAAGTCCCTTTTCTGCAATTTTCTCCAGCATTACGGTTGTTTCTTTTAGAACCTCATTGGCTCTGTTCTGAATAATTCCATCCGGTTTAAATACAATCTCATCCTGAAGATGTCTGGCATTGTTAAAAATATATTTTGCATTTTCTATACTTAAAAGCCTGTCCTGAATGAAGGGGGTATGAACCGCTTCGGTCAGCATTCCCAGGAGCTGAATGCTCTGACCTGTCATTACAGAAGCAAGGTTAAACATACCGTCCATTAATTGTCCTTTGAAGATATTACCTGTCATATACTTGGTAGGAGGCATATATTTTACCGGACATTCGGGAAAAAGCTGTCTGACCAGCTGGGCCTGAGCTATCTCCATAAGGAAACCATCTTCTATATCCGGGTTGATCTCGAATGCGTGCCCTAAACCGATAAGGTTTTTAGGCATCCCTGAGCGAACAGCAAGTTCTTCATTTATAAACTGTGATGCAACTACTGTATGGGCTTCTTCAACTGCATCGGAAGTTGTTAAATAGTTATCCTCACCCGTATTGATGATAATTCCGGAATATGCATTTATCATTCTTGAAAAATACTGATCGATAAATGTTCTGTTTATATTGATATCCCGAAACAGAATTCCATAGATGGCATCATTCAACATCATATCCAGCCGTTCAATAGCACCCATAGCAGCAATTTCGGGCATACACAGTCCGGAAGCATAATTTACAAGCTGAATATATCTGCCGGTCTCCTTGCTTGCCTCATCCAGAGCTTCACGCATAATTCTGAAATTTTCCTGAGTAGCATATGTCCCTCCAAAGCCCTCGGTAGTAGGACCAAAAGGCACATAATCCAGAAGACTCTGGGCTGTTGACCTGATAACAGCAATAATATCCGCTCCCTGTTTTGCTGCTGCTTTTGCCTGAACAGTATCTTCATAGATATTCCCAGTGGCCACTATTACATATAGTAGAGGTGCAGGTCCCTCAGGATACTGGATCTGCTTTTTTGCCCTCTCTTTAGCAACTTCATCAAGAATACTTACATTTTCCAAAACTACAGATTCTGTAACTGACAATATCTCCTCCGGCGTACATTCAGGAAAATCTGTAATTAGAAAATCTCCATTCCCAATTGCCATTGCAATTTCCCGTGGAATTTTTCCAGTCTCAAGCATTGCATTACCAATCCAGTAGAAAACTCCATCCTCCAGTTTCCCACTCTTTTTTATCTGATCAACAAGAATATTAGGAAGAGGAATACCCTGATTATCGACACCATCAATTCCCATTAAGCGAGCAATAGTCCGTTCAACTGATGTGGTTGTTTTATCCTTAATCAATTCCTCAACCTTATCAGCTATCCTGACCGCCGCATTACGACTGCGGGAAAGGAGATTATCATTAATTTTTATTTTTTCATCCAAAAGCATCCACCTTTAAATAAAATGATACATTTCTAAATGCAATAACCATGCCATGAAACCATTAAACGAAAAATTCATTCCGATTCTCTGCGTAGAGACGCAAGATCTTGCATCTCTACCGCGGAATTCATTTTGATTCGCTGTATACACAATAGAAAATAATATTATTTTCATTTTATATTACTATATTAACTCAAACGAACCATTAAAGATTCGCTTGAGTCGTTTATGAATCAATGTTATTCTTTACAAGGAGGCACATCCGTGATTCGAAATCAGATAGAAGGCAAACTGGCTCACAAAGAGGAACTCATTAAGGAGTTGAATGCAATCCTTAATTCTGTAACAGACGGGTTATATATAACTGATGGGAAAGGTGTAACCCTTAGAGTAAACAAGGCCTTCGAAAAGATAACCGGCATAAAAGCAAGTGAGGTAGCAGGAATTACTGTTCGCGAACTTGTTGAAACCGGGGTATACGATAAATCCGTCACTCTCCTTGTCCTTGAATCACAGGATACCGTCAGTCTTTTAGAAAATCTCCCAAACGGGAAAACAGCACTTCTTACAGGAACTCCAGTGTTCGATGAGGGTGGAAAAATTTTCAGAGTAGTAACAACCCTCAGGGATATGGCCGATCTTAATATGCTCGAATCGAAACTGGCCCAGACAGAAAAAAAGAACGAGCAATACAGAATGGAACTCTTAAATCTCCGCCTTCAGCAGCTTAATATGGAAGATACTATTGTTCATTCACAGATAATGAGGAATGTTATGCGCCTTGCCTTCCGTCTTGGGGAAGTAAATTCCACAGTTCTCATAACCGGCGAATCAGGAGTGGGAAAAGAAATTGTAACAAGAGCAATTCACAAGGCTGGGGAGGATGAAAATCGCCCTTTGATTACTGCAGTCTGCAGCGCAATTCCGGAGAATTTGCTTGAAAGTGAGCTGTTCGGCTATGAAAAGGGGTCCTTTACAGGGGCTGACCGCTCCGGCAAGCCAGGTCTGTTTGAGATTGCAGAAGGAGGGACCCTGTTTCTGGATGAAATAGGAGACATAAGCCTCAATATTCAGGTAAAACTCCTGCGGGCTATTCAGGAAAAAGAGATTATGAGAGTAGGCGGGCGCAAACCCGTAAAGGTAAATGTAAGAATAATTACAGCTACCAATAAAGATCTAAGGGAATTAATAAAAAAAGGGGCCTTCAGGCAGGACCTCTACTACAGACTTAATGTGGTGCCTATCCATGTCCCCCCCCTTAGAGAGAGGAGGGAAGATATACTTCCTCTTATCAGTTACTTTCTTGGTATATTTAACAGGAAATTTGACAGGAATGCCAGATTCACATCTGAGGCATTGGTTAAGTTCGAAAGCTATAACTGGCCGGGAAATGTCAGAGAACTGGAAAATACAGTTGAAAGAATGGTCGTCCTCGCCTCCGGGCCCCTTATCAGAAAAAGAGATATTGCTGAACATATCAGAGAAAGAATCAATATTGATCCGGAAATGATTCTTAACAAAATCCCCCCCCTGACTGAAGCCAAAGAAAAATTTGAAGAACAGATTATTTTACGTGCATGGAAAAAATACAGGTCTACCCGAAAGATGGCACGAGTTCTTGAAATCAGTCAGTCGACTGTAGTCAGAAAGATGGATCAGTACAGTATCGGGAAAAAGTAAAATCGATGCATAAATGAATCACCCCAGGAGCAAATACGAAGAAACTATCCTATGAATCTCTACTATACAACAGGAAAAACAATAAATTCCCTATTGAGTCGAATTTTCATGGCACGCTTCCTGCTTATAGATAATAACTAAAATACTACTGGAGGCAGCAATGAAGGAAGCTCCTAAACTGAACCTGAAAAAATCGTTTGCAGAATTTGAGATATCTAAAAAACTCATCCCCGGCGGGGTACTTGGAATCCGGAGACCCTACAACTTTGTAGACGGCGAATTCCCAATATTCTTCGAAGAAGGCAAGGGAGGGAGAGTCACAGACATAGACGGCAATGAGTATATCGATTATCTCTGCGCTTACGGCCCTGTTATAATAGGAAACAGAGAACCTGAGATTGATGATGCTGTAATAGAGCAGATAAGGGGAAAAGGTTTTTGTTTCTCCCTCACGCAAACTTATCAAAATGAATTAGCAGAGAAACTTAAAGAACTTATTCCCTGCGCAGAAATGAGTCTTTTTGTAAAAACCGGTTCTGACGCAACATCTACCGCAATCCGCCTGGCCAGAAGCTACACAGGCAAAGAAAAAATTATGCGCTGCGGATATCACGGATGGCACGACTGGTGTGTGGAAGGAAAGGGAGGTATCCCGAAAAAACTCTACGAAGATGTCTATGAATTTCAATATAACCGACTGAACGAACTCGAAGATCTCCTGAAAACTCATGGGAACGAGACAGCTGCTGTAATAATTACTCCCCTTGGACATCCCCTGGCTCAAAAGATTGAGGAACCCAATGAGGGATTTCTTGAAGGGGTTAAAGCTCTGGCAGAAAAATATGGAGCAGTTCTTATATTCGACGAAATAAGAACAGGCTTCAGGGTTACCATGGGCGGCGCCCAGGTCTATTACAGGGTCACCCCTGATATGGCTGTATTCGGAAAAGCAATGGCTAACGGATATGCCATTGGTGCTGTCACAGGGAAGGCCGAAATTATGAAACAGGGGGAATCTGAAGTATTTATATCTTCCACCTTTTTCCCAAACAGCCTTGCCTTTGTGGCAGCTTTAAAAACAATAGAAATAATGGAAAGAGACAAGATCCTCGACGTGATCTGGGAAAAAGGCAAATACTACATGGATAATGTACAAAAGCTGATAGATGCAGCTGATGTCGGCGCAGAGATTTCCGGTATTCCGCCAATGTCATTCATCACCTTTAAAAAGGATCCTGAAAAAAAATACAAGAAAAGAAGAAATGATTTTTATACACACCTGATCAGACGCGGAGTATTTCTCCAACCCTATCACCATGGCTATATCTGTTACAGACACACAAAAGAGGACCTGGATTACACAATAAGTGTGATAAAAGAAGCCCTTGAAAACATAAGAGGAGAGGAACAATGAGAGAAGTTGTAATTGTTTCAGCTGCCAGAACAGCTATAGGAAGCTTCGGAGGTGTCTTTGCAGAAATATCTGCTGTAGAACTGGGAGCAGTCACCGGGAGGGAAGCAGTAATAAGGGGAAAAGTAGATCCCTCCTCCATAGATGAGGTAATAATAGGCAACATTCTCTCTGCAGGTCTTGGTCAAAATCCTGCGAGGCAGACTGCAATGGCTGCAGGGCTTCCGGCTTCAGTACCCGCCATGACTCTGGATATGGTATGCGGGTCCGGCCTCAGGGCTGTAAGTCTGGCAGCCCAGATTATTGCTGCCGAAGATGCTGATATTATCCTGGCAGGGGGGATGGAGAACATGAGCCGGACCCCCTATCTTCTCGATAATCATCGTAAAGGAAGCCGGATGGGAGATCATAAAATAATCGACTCAATGATCCATGACGGTCTTACTGATTCCTTTGGAGACTACCATATGGGTATTACTGCTGAAAATATTGCAGAAAGATGGGATATAAGCAGAAAAGAGCAGGATGAGTTTGCGTCCTTTAGTCAACAGAAGGCGGAAGCTGCAATGAAAGCAGGAAAATTCAATGAAGAAATTGTACCAGTGACAGTCCCTGTAAGAAAGGGTGCTCCATTAATTATAGATAGTGATGAATATCCAAGACCCGGTGTCACAGCTGAACAGCTTGCAAAATTAAAACCGGCCTTCAAAAAAGATGGAACGGTTACAGCAGGAAATTCTTCAGGAATAAATGATGGAGCAGCAATGTTAATTGTTATGTCCATGGAAAAAGCAGAGGAACTTAATATCAAACCTATGGCTGTAATCAAATCCTGGGCTTCTGCTGCAATCGAGCCTGACATAATGGGGTATGGACCGGTACCTGCCACAGAAAAGGCACTCAGGAAAGCAGGAATGACAGTGGATGACCTGGATCTGATCGAAGCAAATGAGGCATTCGCTGCCCAGTCAATCGCAGTACTCAGGGACCTGAAACTTAATCCCGAAATTGTAAACGTTAATGGAGGGGCCATAGCCCTGGGACATCCGGTAGGTGCTTCCGGCGCACGAATTCTGGTTACCTTGTTGTATGAAATGAAAAGAAGAAAGGCTAGAAACGGACTTGCAACTCTGTGCATAGGC
>JAUVLL010000351.1 GCA_030600745.1 Spirochaetaceae bacterium
AGTCCAATGATTAAAAATATTGTACTTGCCTGTGGAGTCGATCCTGCCCATTTAAGAGAACTTAAAGTACTCCCTAAAAATCATGATGAAAATACACGAATATTTAAAGAAGAAATTGAATACCATGGACTCTCTGTAATAATTACTTTAAGAGAGTGCATTCATGTAGTTGGAAAAATACGGGGGGAGATAAAATAATTATGGCTGATAAATATGATGTAATTCTGGCAGGAGTAGGCGGGCAGGGAGTTCTTTCTGTTGCCGCGGTAATTTCCATAGCTGCCATGAAAGATGGTTATACTCTCCGACAGTCTGAGGTCCATGGAATGGCTCAAAGAGGCGGTGCGGTTCTTGCCCATATGCGAATATCCAGATCGGAGATTGTAAGTGATCTTATACCGAAGGGAATGGCAGATGTAGTTCTCAGTATGGAACCGATGGAATCTCTTCGATATGTTGATTATCTTAAACCGGAAGGCTCACTGATATCCGCAGCAGCTCCTTATGAGAATATTCCTGATTATCCTGATATGGATGAGATCAATAATAAGATAAACAGCCTGAAAAATGCAAAAATTATCGATGCAAAGACTCTTGCAAAGGAAGCCGGTACAATAAAAGCTGTGAATATGGTTATGGTTGGAGCTCTTTCTACTAAAATGGATATTAAAAAAGAAAGTATTGAGGAAGCAATAAAAGATATTTTTTCTGCAAAGGGACAAAAGATTATTGAGGCAAATCTTAAAGCTGTAGAATTAGGTTACAGGCAAATGGGAAATCAGAAAAACGGGAATATGCAGTGAGTATCACTGAAGATCTAAAGCCGCTTTTTTATCCTGAATCAGTTGCAGTAATCGGCGCTTCCAGTAATCCTGGTAAAGTCGGAAATATTATACTTGGCGTTCTAAAAAAGACAGTCAAAAACCTCTACCCGGTACATCCCAAAGCAGAGGAAATCCTGGGGTTAAAAGTTTTTAATAAAATTGAGGATCTTCCTGATAATATCAGTATGGCTGTGGTAACAATCAGCGCGAGTCAGACAGTCGAAGCTGTAAGATCATGTGCAGAAAAAGGGATACAGATTATTGTTATAGTGTCCGGAGGTTTCGGTGAGATTGGAGGAGAAGGTACAGCCCTTGAAAAGGAATTAGTAAGTATTCACAAAGAATACGGAATTAGATTGCTTGGTCCAAATTCCCTTGGAATATTTCTTCCTGAAACAGGTTTTGATACAATTTTTGTTGAACATGGTGATAAAGCCCTTTCAGGCGGCGGCGGCATTGCATTTATAACACAAAGCGGTTCAGTAGGGACAGAAGCTCTGGGACTTGCAAGCAATGCAGGATTTGGAATGAGAGCCTTTGTAGGGGTTGGTAATAAAGTTGACCTTACAGAGACTGACTTTCTTAACTATTTTGCAGAAGATAAAGAAACAAATTGTATTGCTTTTTATAGTGAATCAATAGATGACGGTAAGATTTTTCTGGAAAAAGCAAGAGAAGTGTCAAAGAAGAAGGCAATTGTAATTCTAAAAGCCGGAAGAACTGAAGCAGGACAGTCTGCTGTAAGTTCACACACAGGAAAATTAGCTGGTTCTGACAAAGTAGTCAGCGGGGCTTTTCGTCAATATGGAATACAGCGTGCATATGATGAAGAAGAAATATGTGATGCTTCAAAGTCCTTATCCATGCTTCCAATACCAGATGGGAACAAGGTTGCAGTAATAACTGCAGCCGGTGGTTATGGTGTTATGTGTACTGATTACATAGAACAGAAAGATGCAGGAATAAAACTGCATCTTGCAAAGTTCTCTGAAAAAACTACAAAAAAACTTAATGAGATAAATCTTTCTTTTGCTTCTACAAAGAACCCGGTTGATATTACGGCAAGTGCGGGAGATGAAATATATGTTGATACTTTAGAAGCAGTACTTAAAGATGAAGGTGTGGATATAGTTATATGTCTTACATTTTTTACCCCGCCGGCAATTACAAATGATCTTGTGAAAAAGATTTCAAATAAGGCTCTTGAATTTAATAAACCGGTTATTACTTTTGCTCAATATGGCCCTTATACTAATAAGTATTTAAAAGAGTTCTACGATCTTGGAATGGTTGGATTTTCCTCTGTATACAGAACTGTCCGGGCAGCAAGATTTCTTGTTGAAAGATCGGATATTCTTAAGACGTTTGGAGAAGACAATGAGTAATAATAATTGGATAGATGGCTTAAATATACCTGGTAAGCCGGATGAATGGGAAGTAAAAGAACTTTTTAAAGCTTATTCTATAGAAACACCTAAAGGAATACTGCTCAAACCTGGAATGGAGTTTAAGGGAACTGAATTAGAGCAGCCTTTGGTAGTTAAGGTGTGTGATTCAAAAATACTTCATAAATCCGATATTGGTGGAGTAAAGCTTAATGTAAAAAAAGATTTCGGGAAAGTAATTGCAGAGATGAACCACTCCTTCCCGGAGAGTAATTTGCTGATAGAAGAAATGGTTCCATATTCAGGTCTGGAATTTATAATAGGTGCCCTTGTAGACCCTGATTTCGGTCCGGCCCTTATGGTCGGGGCAGGAGGAATCCTGACTGAGCTTTATAAGGATGTTACTTTTAGACTGGCTCCTATAAGTAAAATGGAAGCACTGCGAATGCTTAATGAGTTAACAGTTTCAGAGGTTCTTACTGGTTACCGGGGAAGTAAAATGGATATATCCGCCCTTGCAGACCTGATTGTTTCCGTAGGTACTCTGATAACGGAATTAGGAAGTAGTTTTAATCAGCTTGATATAAACCCTGTTGTGTTTTCGGATGGAAAATGGGTTGCATTGGATGGTATGTCTATACTGAATCTCTAGTTTTTTTGGGATATAAAGAAAAATAATAGCTTCTGTGAAAAAAAAATAAAATTTTTACTTGATTTTAAATCTAACATAGTTACAATATAAGTATTAGGAAATTCAGGAGGATTTGCATGGATAAGCAACAAGAACAAATTATCGACGGTGCCTGGAGCAAAGAGTCGATAATGGAGGTGGAAATCTCTATCATTGAGAGGATGATAGGCTGTCGGACTGTAGAAGCTGTTGAGGCTTCAATCAGCTAC
>JAUVLL010000245.1 GCA_030600745.1 Spirochaetaceae bacterium
GAAGACCACCGTACTTCACCTGATACCAGTAACCATCCTCATCTTCCAGGGTTTCCCTGACAGAGTTTTGAGAAACAACTTCCAGGACATATCCCTTCCATAAAGTAGTTATAGCCTTACTGTTAATATCCGGTTTCTCCCGCAGCCGCAGGTGAGTTGAATTAATTACACTCCACCGGGACTGAACTGACAAAACTGAAGTAGCTGGTAAATCAATATCAAAAGTGGTCTTTTCATCTTTACAGGACAAAAATAAACTGGAGAATAAAAGAAGAATTACAATACATATTTTCATAGCTGCTAATATACCACATTTGGAAATATCACACAATTGTATGGGAACAAAACAATGTAGGAGCACCCCTCGCGGGTACCTTGTATCCATACGAATATATCAACGTTATATGGGCACCCGCAAGGGGTGCCCCTACATCATATCAAATTGATCTTTCAATTCTTTTATTTCATCCCGAACTACTGCAGCCTCTTCGAACTCCATATTTTTAGCATGTTCCAGCATAACTGATTCAAGTTTTTTAACCAATTTTTTTCTTTCTCCGGGAATAAGAATATTGTATCCCTGCTTTATTATATCCAGATTAACTTTTTCTGAATTTTTTGTTTCCTCTTTTTTTCTGACCAGTAGATCTGTTACAGCTTTAACTATACTTTCGGGAGTAATATCATGCTCCAGGTTATAGACTATCTGTTTCTCCCGCCGTTCATTGGTTTCGTTTATTGCCTCTTCCATAGCTGTTGAATATTTATCTGCATACATAATAACTGTACCTTTCACATTTCGGGCAGCTCTTCCTATGGTTTGGATAAGAGAAGTTGCAGAACGGAGAAACCCAATCTTGTCAGCATCCAGGATAGCAACCAGTGAAACTTCCGGAAGATCAAGACCCTCACGAAGGAGGTTTATTCCAACAAGAACATCAATAATTCCAAGACGAAGATCCCGGAGAATCTCTACCCTCTCTATAGTTTCAATTTCGGAATGAAGATACCTTATTTTTAAACCAAGTCCTGCATAATAATCAGTTAGATCTTCTGACATCTTTTTTGTAAGGGTAGTAATAAGAACCCTCTCTTTACGTTTAATCCTCTTTATTATCTCTCCATAGAGATTTTCTATCTGTCCGACCGTAGACCTTACATCAATTTCAGGATCTAAAAGACCAGTGGGACGTATAATTTGTTCAACAACATTATCACTCTTTCGTAATTCCTCTTTACGGGGTGTGGCAGATATATAAAGAACTCTGTCTGTAAGTTCTTCGAATTCGGCAAAAAACAAGGGCCTGTTATCCAGGGCAGAGGGCAGTCTAAATCCATGGTTAACAAGATTATTTTTTCTGGAACGGTCCCCCTCATACATAGCACCAATTTGCGAAAGAGTTACATGGGATTCATCTATGAGTGTCAGAAAATTATCAGGGAAATAATCTATCAATACTGAAGGGCGTTCACCGGCTGTTCTTCCGCTTAAAGGAGCAGAGTAATTCTCTATCCCGGGACAGTAACCCATCTCCTCCATCATTTCAAGATCATACTCGGTTCTTGTTTTTAAACGCTGTGCTTCAACTATCTGTCCATTATCCGTAAGCTCAATGTATCTTTCAGATAACTCATTGCGAATAACTCCAATTGAATTCCGCAGCTGATCTTCCGGCATCACAAAGTGCTTTGAAGGGTATATTACAACTGTATCAAGTTCAGCTATTGTACCACCTGTAAGAGGATTTATTTTCCTAATTCTGGCAAGGTTATCCCAGTTAATTTCCAACCTGTAAGCATCCTTCAGATATGCAGGATAGATTTCGACAACATCTCCTTTAACCCGGAATCCTGCCCTCTTTAAAATTGAATCATTTCTGGTGAACTGCAGACTGATAAGTTCCTTACTTAACTTAGAGATATCAAATAACTGACCCACCTCTAATCTAAGACTCATCTCTTTAAATGATTTTGGATTCCCAAGTCCGTAGATACATGAGACAGAGGAAACAACAATAACGTCCTTTCGTTCCATCAATGACATAGTGGCTGCAAGTCTCATCCTGTCAATTTCATCATTTATGGAAGAATCTTTTTCTATAAACAGATCTCTTGAGGGGACATATGCTTCAGGCTGATAATAATCATAATAGGAAACAAAGTATTCAACTGCGTTATCCGGAAAAAAGGATTGGAATTCTCTGTAAAGCTGAGCTGCCAATGTCTTATTATGGGAAATTACAAGAGTCGGCATCTGCATCTTCTCAATGATCTTTGCCATTGTATATGTTTTCCCCGAACCTGTTACTCCTTTAAGAGTCTGGGAATTAAGACCATTATTATACCCATCGACAAGACCCTGAATAGCCTCTCCCTGATCACCTGCAGGTTCATATTCTGATACTACTTTAAATTTTTTCATTTATCCCTATTCTGCAAGTAATTCTTCCGGCCGGTTTGTAAGAATTACTGTTGTGGTAATAATCTTTTTCCCCCGTACAAGCTTAACCTCAACAGATTCACCCGGTTTGTTATCCTCCAATGCACTAAAAAGATCTTCCAGAGAATTAACTTCCAGTCCATCTATATTTACAATGATGTCTCCCCCAAAGTAAATTACTGAGCGTCCATACTGAACCGGTTTATTCAGGTCCCCTCCGCGAATACCTGCAGCAGCTGCATTGCTCCCGCTGTCAAGTCTGGAAACCAGTATCCCTTTTGAGACAGCAAATTTACCATACCTGACAATATTCGGTTCAAGCTGAACAGGATAAATATCAATCCACCCGCGGTTTACATGACCATAGCTTATTAAATCCGGAACAATACGTTTGGCGGTATCAACAGGGACTGCAAAACCAATTCCCACAGAGCCGCCGGAAGGTGTATAAATCATAGTATTTATTCCAATCATTCGACCATGGGAGTCAAGAAGAGGCCCCCCTGAATTACCGGGGTTAATAGAAGCATCTGTCTGAATCATCCCCTGAATTACTAAATTTCCTGAAGTTCTAACCGGCCGGCTTAAACCGGAAACAATGCCTGTTGTTAAAGTACGGTCATAACCAAATGGGTTACCAATAGCCAGAACTTTCTGACCTACTTTAAGAGTTTTGGAAGTTCCAAAAGATATGGTTGTCAGATCAAATCCATCAGGATCAAACTTAACAACAGCTAAATCATTCTCAGAATCCTGACCAATCACTTCACCTTCAAACTGACTCCCATCGAAAAGATTGATATAGAGTTTATAAGTATCTTTGACAACATGATAATTTGTAAGAACATAACCCCTTTTGTCGATTATTGATCCGGAACCGGTTCCTCCATCAGTTGGAACAGGTTCAAGGAACCAGTTAAGGCTTAGCTTTTCTGTGGTTATATTAACGACAGCCTTGTTAAGGGCTTCATAAATTCTAATATTTTCCTGTTCAGATTCTGTATACTCATTGTCTGATAAACCAACAGAATAAATTTGATCGTCCAGACTGGTTTCCAGGACAAAAACCGGCTCCTGTATAACAGTATCCACGGCAGGCGGGTCCTTCGGACCAAGCTCAATTACTCCAAACCCTATTAACAGAAAAACCACCAGAAGCAGGGAACTTACAGAGAAAAATAACATCTGACCCTTATGATTACCCTTCATTTATCCCCCTGTTTAAAGCACAGTCCTTAATGCCTTTCTATTCATAATCTATTCATCTCCTCGTTAACCATAGTGTCACATGCCTCATTCATGGGATCCCCTGCATGCCCTTTTACCCACTTCCACCTGACATCAAGCTGGTCCGAGACTTCTTTTAACTCTATCCATAATTCTTTATTCTTTACAGGTTTCTTTGCAGCTGTCTTCCAGCCGTTTCGAATCCAGTTGTTTATCCAGGAGGAGATACCATTTTTAACATACTGAGAATCTGTATGGAGTTCAATACCTTTTTTTGATAATTCAGAATCCCTTAGAATTACTTCCAAAGACTTGATTACAGCAGTTAATTCCATTTTATTGTTAGTTGTAAAAGTATCTCCGCCGGATCTTGTTTTCTCTACAGTTTCTGTTTTAATTATATAAGCCCATCCACCAGGACCTGGATTACCTCTGCAGCCTCCGTCTGTATAAATAATTACTGAATCCAAAAAAACCTCCCGGTACAAATAAACATATTAAACCTAATTTTGTTTAAACCATTATACTATTTTTTGCAATGTATACTTAATAGTTTTTTATTGATTTTTACGAATACCGGATTAAGATTTAATAGAATTCTATCGGTTTAACAACCTGAAATATCTGCTAAACTGAAATTTTTAAGAAACATGCAGTAAAAATGGAATACGTTTTATTTGATTTTGTTTATAAAAAGATATTGGATTATTCGTAAATTAGTTTTACAATACATTGACCTTAAAGGTCGGTTTAGGTTCAAACGTCTTTACCAAAGGAGAAACAAATGCCGGTATTACCAAAAAATGTAAGTAAAGCCTGGGATGAAAAAAAGGGGGCTGCTATATTTTCTACTATAGATAAGAATGGAGTACCAAATGCCATCTATGTCACTTGTGTGAATAAATTCAATGAAGAGACAATAGTTATTGCAGATAATTTTTTTAATAAAACACAGAAAAATATTCTCGCAGGAAGTAAAGGGTCCATTCTTTTTATTACTGATAAAGATGAGTCCTTTCAAATAAAGGGTACTATTGAATATTTCATAAAAGGTGATATTTTTGATGATATGAAAAAATGGAACCCAAAACAGCATCCGGGTCATGCTGCAGCAGCATTGAAAGTGGAAGAGGTTTATTCAGGTTCCGAAAAAATATTATAGGCTAACTTAAGTTATTTTGACAATATGAAAATGACTAAACTTATTACATATCTGCACAGTATAACAAAACTTCTTGCCATACGAGAAGTGATAGTATAGTATCACTATTATGAAAGTAGAGATTGTTACAACCCTAAAGCGACAGGCAACAAAAATACTGGCAGATCTACATGAATCAAAAGAACCTGTATTAATTACAGAACATGGTCAGCCATCAGCTTATCTTGTAGATGTAGAAGATTATGAGTTTATGCAGAACCGTATGGCTATCCTCGAAGGATTGGCAAGAGGGGAAAAAGCCGTACAGGAAAATCACACATATACTCATACAGAGGCAAAAGAGAAAATGGGTAAATGGCTCAAATAATCTGGACTGATCCCGCTTTGGCTGATCTTACAGAAATAGCAGATTATATTGCACTTGATAATTTTAGTGCTGCACAAAAATTAATTAAAAAAGTATTCTC
>JAUVLL010000309.1 GCA_030600745.1 Spirochaetaceae bacterium
GCAGTGATGTTCCGAAAGCAACAAGAGTAGCAGCAATAATAGACTCAGGGATACCTACACGCAAAGCACTTATTCCCACAGTTGGAATTAAAATCTTTGATGAGATAATTATTAAAGCTATACCGGCAATCATCTTTATAAAAACTACAATAGAAGAAGATGATTCATGACCTGCAATTTCATCCACCTCAGTGCTAATTGTATCTGTTGTTTTTACACCCCTGACAGAGGAGATTATATAGATAATTAGAAGAACAACAAAACCAAACCCGACTAATCGGTTTATACTCCCGTCTGCAGAGAATCCGCCATTTAATGTAAGCCATGGAATTGAAACTGCTACAAGAAGAAACCCTGCACCCAGCTGAAACCACCCCTGTCTGTTAGTTGCCGCCTTATCAAAGGTAAGAGGCGCAACAAATGAAGCCAGACCAATTATAAGGGCGGTATCGCAGATTATTGAACCAACTGCATTACCCAGGGCAAGACCGGGATTCCCCTGAAGAGCAGCCCCGACAGATACAGCAGCTTCAGGCAAAGTAGTTCCAAGACTTACAATTGTAGCTCCAATAATCATCTTGGGAATACCCCATTTAACAGACAGGGCAACAGCCTCATCCACCAGAATATCCGCTCCCTTACCAAGAATATATAAAGAAAGAGCGGCTATACCCAGCAGTACAGTAAGAGAAAATCCCTCCAAAGTTGATACCAGCAATTCTTCCAAAGCCTGCTCCTTAGGTTGCATAGGCGAGCAGGAAGCTTGCTTCCGACCAGCCTCTTTTACTAATTCTGACAGAATACTAGGTCAGGAGTAATAATCTGTCAACAGCTGGGTTGTTAATTAATATTACCATTGATTTTTTCACACACCTGTTATATATCTAGATCGGCACTATAAGTGAAAATCACTAAACAACATACTTTAGGGGATTAAAATGAATATGAAATGGAATCTGGATGCTCTCTACACATCATTCGAATCAGAGAGCTTTACAAATGATATAAGAATTTTAGACACTAATATTGAAAAACTTAACAGTTGGACTAAAACAGAACTCAAAGGATCTCCGGATGAAAATGATAATCCGGATAAAACCGGAGATTTAATAAAAAAGTATCTGGACTTATATATAAATATCAAAAAGCTGCTATTTGGATTGTCATCTTATGCAGAACTTACTTTCAGCGTTGACGCATCTAATAGTACAGCAAAAAAATATACAGAAATATTTAAGCAAAAACTTCCGGAAATTACAAAGGGGGCGGTGCTTTTTACAAGGTGGATTGCACAGATAAAGAACCTTGACGCAGTAACAGCAAACTCAGGACTGCTTAAGGAACACAGTTTTTATCTGCAGGAAACTATAAATAACAGTAAGTATCTTTTATCTGATAAAGAAGAGATTCTTGCTGCAAAACTAAAAACCACAGGATCTAATGGTTGGTCACAACTTTGGAATGTTCTTACATCCACTGTGAAAGTGGATATTGAAATCGACGGAGAAACAAAGAAACTGCCCCTTCCTGTTGTAAGAAACATGGCAAACGAATCAGATGGGGCAATTCGGGAAAAGGCATTTAATGCTGAACTGGCAGTATACGAAAAATTCAACGAAGCTGCTGCTGCATCACTTAATGGAGTCAAGGGAGAGGTTATAACCATGGCAGAAATAAGGGGCTATGATTCACCCCTTGATATGACTCTGCAGAATTCGCGAATGGACAAAAAAACGCTGGATGCAATGATTACTGCAATTGAGGAATATCTTCCCGTATTTAGAAAATATTTTATTAAAAAAGCCGAATTACTGGGACATAAAAATAGTTTGCCGTTTTATGATCTTTTTGCACCAATGGGAAATAGTAAGATGAAGTTCGACTACGACCAGGCCAGAGAATTTATAGTGGACAAGTTTAGAGATTTCAGCGACAACCTTGCTGATTTTGCAGACAATGCCTTTGAAAACGGCTGGATAGATGCAGAAGAAAGAGAAGGAAAACAGGGGGGTGCTTTCTGCGAAAACCTCCATATAATCGGAGAAAGCCGGATAATGTCTAATTTTGACGGCAGTTTTTCCGGAGTTACAACTCTTGCTCATGAATTAGGTCATGGCTATCACGGTCATTGCCTGAAGGATGAGAGCTTTTTGAACTCAGACTATCCCATGCCCCTGGCAGAAACGGCTTCAATATTCTGCGAAACACTTATTATAAATGCGGCCCTGAAGAATGCAGCAGAAGATGAAGCTTTCACAATCCTGGAAAACAGTATCCAGAGTGATACCCAGGTTATTGTTGATATTTACAGCAGATATCTTTTTGAATCAGAACTTTTTGAAAAAAGGAAAACCGCATCTCTATCTGTAGAAGAGTTAAAAACAATTATGCTGGATTCACAGAAAAAATCGTATGGAGATGGATTGGATCAGAAACAATTACACCCTTACATGTGGGCATGTAAACCTCACTACTACTATGCAGATTATAACTTCTACAACTTTCCTTATGCTTTTGGACTTCTGTTTGCAAAAGGACTCTATGCAGAATACATTAAAACAGGAAATTCATTTATTAGAAAATACGATAATCTGTTAAAAGAAACAGGCAAAAATAAAATTACAGATGTAACAGCAATGATGGGTATCAATATCCAATCTCCTGATTTCTGGAAAAGCTCATTAGAGCTTACAGCAAAAGATATCGAAAGATTCATCGCCTCTGCCAAATAATTATACTCTGTACGGGCACAGTTCCCGTGCCCTTGAATTTATATCCTACATTAATGTAAGATAGTCGACAATATGATAGAATCACAAAGCCGAATTCATTACCGACGAAAAATACAGGAACTCAGCCTTTTATTCGATATCAGTCAGTTATTGGACAGAAGCCTGGATCTGAATCAGATAATACAACCGGTACTGGAAGCTCTCTCGGAAAAACTTGGCCTTCTTCGCAGTACAGTAACTTTATTCAACAGACAATCAGAGAAAATACAGATCGAAGCTGCTCACGGATTAACAACAAGGGAAAAAGAAAGAGGTGAATACCAGCTGGGCGAAGGTATAATAGGCAAGGTAATTGAGACAGGTAAACCTGTGCTGGTTCCAAGTATCACTGATAGCCCCGACTTTTTAGACAGAACCAGAACAAAAAAGAAACATACCAGGGGTAAGTTAGCATTTATCTGCGTACCCATTAAAATTGAAAACCAAACAATTGGTGCGCTAAGCGGAGACAGACAATCCTCAGACACGAAAGAACTGGATGAGGATATGAAACTTCTCTCCATAATAGGTTCAATGATCGCAGGTGCAGTAAAAATCAGAAGAAAGGTGCAGGAGGAACAGGAAAAACAACTTCTTAGAACCCAGGACTTCAAACCTGAATTTATAATAGGTAACTCAAATGCTATGGTGGAGGTATATAAACTTATAAAACAAGTAGCCCCCAGTGATGCAACAGTTCTTATAAGAGGAGAAAGCGGCACAGGAAAGGAACTTATTGCCCAGGCAATCCACAGAAACAGCCTTCGCAACAATAAACCCTTTATTAAGGTAAACTGTGCAGCCCTTCCGGAAACAATCATAGAAAGTGAACTTTTCGGTCATGAAAAAGGAGCATTTACCAGTGCTGTAGCAATGAGAATTGGAAGATTTGAGATGGCCGATAACGGCACAATCTTTCTGGATGAAATAGGCGATCTTACCCCTGCTACACAGGTAAAACTTCTTCGGGTCCTACAGGAAAAAGAGTTTGAAAGGGTTGGAGGTTCAACTACCATCAGTATCAATGTCAGGATAATAGCAGCTACGAACCGCTCCCTTGAAGATCTTATGAA
>JAUVLL010000175.1 GCA_030600745.1 Spirochaetaceae bacterium
GAGTAGCTGAGATCGGAAACCAGCATCTGGAATGGCTCATATTTTCTGTGCATAGGGCCGGGAATTTCTTCAATTATTTTATCAAGAAGGACATGAATGTTTTCTCCTGGAGTCTCAAGAGTTTCCTGGGCAATTCCATCCCGACCGATAGCGTATAGAACTTCAAAATCCATTTGTTCTTCACTGGCATCAAGATCTATAAGGAGACTGTAGATTTCATCAAGTACTGCAAGTGGTCTTGCATCCTGTCTGTCGATTTTATTAATAACAACAAGAACTTTTACTCCCCCTTTCAAGGCTTTATCGAGAACAAATCTTGTCTGCGGCAGTGGACCCTCTGATGCATCTACAAGTAGAATTGCACCATCCACCATAGATAGAGCCCTTTCCACCTCTCCTCCAAAGTCGGAGTGGCCAGGGGTATCAATTACATTTATCTTGATTCCTTTCCATATTATTGAACAGTTTTTTGCAGCAATTGTTATTCCACGTTCCTTTTCAAGATCCATTGTATCCATTAGTCTGTCATTTGTTTTCTGTCCCTGTCTGAATAGTCCGCTCTGCTTGAACATGGCATCAACCAGAGTTGTCTTGCCATGATCTACGTGAGCTATTATCGCAATATTTCTAATATCCTTATTTTCTCTTCTGTTCATCCATTTACCTGCTATAATTTGAGATTTCCCTAAACTATCATCAGTTTTGCCTTTGTGCAATACAAAGTTTTTAATTTTGTATAATGTACTGGTTTAGAGATAACCTTATTTATATAATATATAATAAAGATTAAGGAGAATAAAATGAAAAGTTATAAAAAAGAGCTGTGGTTTAATACAGAGAAACGATATGAAATTGTTCATATATCAAGTGAAGTTGCGAAGGCTGTTAGAGAAAGCGGTATTAAAGAGGGTTTGTGTCTTGTGAATGCCATGCATATTACAGCAAGCGTTTTTATTAATGATAATGAATCCGGTTTACATGGAGATTATCTCGAATGGCTGGAGAAGCTTGCACCCTACAGCAGGGATGGTTACCGGCATAATGTGGGAGAGGATAATGGGGATGCACATTTAAAGAGACAGATAATGGGTAGAGAGGTTGTTATCGCTGTAACAGACAGGCATCTGGATCTGGGACCATGGGAAGCGGTGTTCTATGGAGAATTTGACGGTAGACGAAGGAAACGTGTTTTAATAAAAATTATTGGCGATTAGATGTATGCGGTGATAGAGGTTATTCAGATTTAAATGTATCGATAAATTTTTCAAAATCGATATGTTCCTCAAAAAGATGTTTTATCTCTTTAATCTTGTTTTCATCGTATATCTGCAGTTTGGTATTGGTGTATGCATCCAGGAGTATCTTTTCAGCAGCTGCAGTATCTTCATTAACAACAAAAACCGGAATACCTGCGTCAAGTATTATTTCCTCTATTTCTTTCGAAAGTGTATACATACTGGCGGAAGTAAGTATCAACCCTCCCAGATATCCCTTCATCTCAGCTGCATATTTAAGTATTCGCGAACGTCTGTTTCGGGACATTATAGCTATAAGGAGAATATCACCTGGATCGATAAATGTTTCCAGATCCATAACCTCTGAGACAAGAGAAAGAATTTTAATATTATTTACCGGTTTTTTCCAGAGTTCATCAGTAGTATCACCAATTGTTTTATGACCTGTAAACTTCTTTCGTAGAACGTTCATAGATGGATTAAGTATAGATTTAATTTTTGGAAGATAACCCAATATGCTTACAGGGAGATCAGGCCGGCTGCGGAAACGTTTATTTACCAGTTCTTCTGTTATGTTTTTTTTCATTACAGGGATTTTATCTTCAATAACTTTGTTAAAAATAATTCCCCTTAATCTGCATCGATTATAGCGAAAATAAGAAAGGTCTACTTCCATCCTGTCAATAGACCGTCCAATACCTCCGTCGGCTATGTAAAGAATATCGGAATCAAGCATATTACTGATAGTTGCATTGGATAATCCTACTATGCTTCCTACACCAGGATGCCCTGTGCCTTCTGCAATGATATATTTCTTCCCCTTAAGAAAATCCATTGCATTCTCAATATTTACTTTTAAGGTATTTGTAATCCGGTTCTGGTTTCCAGATGAAAGGTATTTTTGTGTAAATCCCCCGGGAAGCTGGACCGGAGAAATCATTTTTAGATCTAATGCCGGTATATCTGAAAATTTTTCTATAATCTGTGCATCTTTATCTATTGTTGTACCATCAGCAAGGGTTACCACCTGCTGACCTACAGGTTTTATATATCCTAACTCTTCAGTTGGATAGATTTTGCTAAGTAAGGAGAGCAGTCCTATACTGGTAACTGTTTTTCCGGAATGCTGGTGGGCGCCCGAAATATAGATTACAACAGGTTTCATTTTCACTCCAATAGTGATTTTTAAAGAGTCTAGTTGTATTTTATTTATTGTTCAAGCTGAGATTTAACAAAATATGAAGTATTTTGTCTTGTAATTTTTCCAATCATAAGTAAACTTGTCACTATGATTCTATTCATAGAATCATAATAATTTAAGGAGAGTGCTTACCTTGAAAAAGCGAATAGTATTATCGGTTATGTCTTTGGATCGTCCCGGAATTGTTGCCGATATCGCTGGAGCAATTTATCAGCTGAACGGGGATTTGGCTGACCTTAGCCAATCTGTTATAAGCGGTTTTTTTATTATGACAGTTATTGCGCAGTTTGACAGTGATATTTCTGTCAAAGAAATAAAAGAAAAAATAGCTTTAATAGAATCTGATACTTCTCTTGAAGTACTGGTAAAAGAAGTTGACAGCAGCGAAATTAATCAATCCCTTTCTTTGCCGGAAAATATCTACATTGTTACCGGACAGGGAGAAAACAGGACAGGTCTTGTTTTTTCCATGGGAGCTTTCTGCAAGGATCATGAAATAAATATCATAGATTACGATACAAAGCTATCTGACAATATTTATTCAATGATACTCGAAATCGACCTGACTAATTCAGAATCTGCTGAAGTAATACATGAAAAGCTTAATAATATGGCAAAAGAACTGGGTCTTAAAGTTGTCATGCAGCATAAAAGTCTTTTTGATACAGTAAATGAAATCAGCCTCTATTGAAGGAATAAATAAATGAAATCAGATCATATATTATCAACTATAGAGATGATCCAGAAAGAGAATCTTGATGTTCGAACCGTTACCATGGGTATCAATCTTCTTGATTGTAAAATGGGATCAGTCGATGAGACATGTGAAAAAATTAAAAAGAAAATTATCCATTTTGCTGGAGATTTTGTTGAAACCTGTAATAAAATCAGCAGGAAATTCGGAATACCTGTAGTTAATAAAAGAATCTCCATTACCCCTATAGCTCATGTAGGTGCCGGGTTTGATAGAGACGGATTTGTGAAACTGGCAAAAACCCTTGACAATGCAGCCGGGCATGTTGGAATAGATATTCTTGGTGGTTTCAGTGCACAAGTGGAAAAAGGAATGACTCCAACTGATATTGAATATTTCTCCTCTCTTCCCGAGGTTCTTTCCTGCACGGAAAGAGTCTGCGCTTCTGTAAATATAGGTACTACAAAAAAAGGTATTAACATGGATGCACTGGCTCTTTGCGGACGAACTGTTAAAGCAGTAGCTGAAGCAACTGAAGATCAGAATGGTTTTGGTGCGGCAAAATTTGTTGTATTCTGCAATCAGCCTGGAGACAATCCTTTTATGGCTGGTGCAATTCATGGTCTTGAAGAAGCCGATACAGTTCTTAATATCGGCATCAGTGGTCCCGGAGTAATCGCAAGAGCTCTTGAAAGACTCATTGAGTCAAAGGGTCCCGAAAATCTTAAACTTGATGAAATTGCTGAGGAGATTAAACAAACGACCTTTAGAGTAACAAGATGCGGAGAACTTATAGGAAGGGAAGTTTCAAAAGAAATGGGAATAGAATTCGGAATTGTCGATCTTTCTTTGGCTCCAACACCTACAATCGGAGACAGTGTAGGTGAGATTTTTCAGATACTGGGAGTTGATGATGTTGGGGCACCCGGTTCAACAGCTATTCTTGCAATGCTTAACGATGCTGTAAAGAAAGGGGGCATATTTGCCAGTAAAACAGTCGGTGGATTAAGCGGAGCATTTATTCCTGTAATGGAAGATTCAATTCTTGCTGATGCAGTGGGAAACGGATCCCTCTGTCTGGAAAAGCTTGAAGCAATGACATGTGTATGTTCAGTTGGGCTGGATATGGTTGCAGTTCCAGGTTCTGTAGATGCTGATACAATTTCGGCCATCATAGCTGATGAAATGGCAATAGGTATGATAAATCAGAAAACAACTGCGGTTAGGTTGATTCCTGTTCCCGGTAAGGAAGTGGGGGATTATGTCAGTTTTGGAGGATTATTCGGAGCCAGTCCAATCCTGCCCGTAAATAATGCAGGCAAATCATCCCGTTTTATTAATTGGGGAGGAAGAATACCTGCACCAATACATAGTTTTAAGAATTAATCAGCTTTGGAATATCAGATCCAGGTTCATTTCAGACGCCAGATCGTTCAGTTCATCCTTCACTTTGGTTATTGACTGATTTGCCGGTACACTTGCATCCAGGTTCAGGTCAAACATAGGGGCTCCTGTATGGGGCATCGCTCTCAGCTCTGTATCCAGAGATTGAATACAGACATTGTATTTTTTTAGAATATGAACAACATTCTGTACAATGCCGGGATGATCCATGGAAATTACTTCCAATTTTAAAGGAAGACTGGCCTCTATTTTCAAGGAATCCGGATTATCAGCTTCATGGAGGGATGTTGCCAGTCCGAGATCTCTGAGGCTTTCCATATCAGCTTTAATACTTTCCAGCTCTTCAAAAGAACAGGAGAATAGGCAGGTAATGGTAAAATGACCACCCATCACAGCCATGCGACTGTCTTCGATATTAGCGTTTCTGTTAAAAAGATAGGAAGTTACTTCATCTACTATCCCAATTCTGTTTTTACCCAGTGCAAAGAGAATCATATATTTGTTCATGGGAGAATGGTATATATTCTTAAGTTTTATGTCAAGTTATTGTCTTGACATCTCCTTCTAAGTATGAACAATGGACACGTTATTTCATGTCGTTCATAGCTTCTAAAATCAATACAGAAGCGACTCTATTCGTTGAATAATAATAAGGCAGGATTAAAGTGATTAGTGCTAGTAATATAACTCTTTCTTTTGGTGAAAGAGTCCTTTTTAAAGATGTAAATATAAAGTTTACTCCAGGCAATTGCTATGGTGTTATTGGCGCCAATGGGTCTGGTAAATCAACATTTTTGAATGTTCTGTCAGGTGAACTGGAGCAGGATTCCGGAGAGGTAATAATAACTCCTGGAGAACGGCTTACTGTTCTAAAACAGGACCATTTTGAATTCGATGATTTTACAGTTTTAAATGCTGTAATAGTTGGGTACAAAAAGCTTTTCGATATAATGACCGAGAGGGAAGCAATCTATGCAAAAGAAGATTTTTCTGAGGAAGATGGGCTGAAAGCTGCCGAGCTGGAAGGTGATTTTGCGGATCTTAATGGATGGGAGGCAGAGTCAGAAGCTTCCCAGATGCTTGCCGGTCTTGGAATCAGTGAGGATTTACATTTAAAAAAAATGAAGGAACTTGACGGTGGACAAAAGGTTCGTGTTCTTCTGGCACAGGCCCTCTTTGGGAATCCGGATATACTTTTACTGGATGAGCCTACAAACCACCTTGACCTTGAATCAATTACCTGGCTGGAAGAGTTTTTATATAAATTCAATAATACTGTAATTGTTGTCTCCCATGACAGGCACTTTCTGAACAAGGTCTGTACTCATGTTGCAGATATTGATTATGGGAGAATACAACTGTTTGTTGGCAACTACGATTTCTGGTATATGTCAAGTCAGTTGGCAAACAGACAGAGGAAGGATGACAAAAAGAAGAGAGAGGATAAGGTAGCGGAACTTAGATCGTTTATTCAACGATTCAGTGCTAATGCATCTAAGTCAAAACAGGCAACAAGCCGTAAGAAGCTGATTGATAAACTTACCATTGATGATATAAAACCAAGCTCAAGGCGATTCCCATACATTAACTTTAAGCCTGAAAGAGAATGTGGAAAAAATATTCTTGAAATTAATAGTATAACCCACTCGTTTGATGGGGAAGTTGTTCTTAGAGATTTCTCGCTTCATATAAATAAGGGTGATAAGATAGCACTGGTAGGACCGGATCACCTTGCGAAAACAGTTCTTTTTAAGATACTTGCAGGCGAAATTGAACCTGATAAGGGTAGTTATGAGTGGGGTGTTACCATTAAAAATTCCTACTATCCCAAAGAAAATTCCAGTTATTTCGATAACGATTATAATCTTACAGAGTGGCTGGGACAGTATTCGGCAGAACCTGATGAAACTTATATCCGGAGTTTTCTTGGGCGAATGCTGTTTTCAGGGGAAGACGGCCTGAAAAGTGCAAGAGTATTGTCGGGCGGCGAAAAAGTAAGGTGTATGATGGCTAAAATAATGCAGGAGGGTTCCAATGTTCTTATCTTTGATGAACCAACCAACCATCTGGACCTTGAAGCCATTACCGCACTGAATAACGGGCTTATAGATTTTTATGAGGTTATTTTAATGACAAGCCATGACCATCAGTTTATTGATACTGTAGCAAACAGAATTGTTGAGTTTACTCCTCTGGGTATTATTGATAAGTATATGCGTTTTGATGATTATCTTAACAGTGACGATGTAAAAGCTATGAGAGACGAAATGTATAAGAATCATAACCATAACCGGCTTACTATATAACCTCTGTAGACGGTATGATGTTGTAAAGACGCAATGCATTGCGTCTCGTGCGCCCGGCATGGGCAATAGTTAGTAGGTGAAAGTCCTACCATCACCCAGAAAGGAGGGAAGAAGTAGACAAAGGCAAGGGTGTCCGAAGAAAACTTACAAGCCCGTCTGAGAAGCCAGACAAAATAGGGAGC
>JAUVLL010000160.1 GCA_030600745.1 Spirochaetaceae bacterium
AAAGGGCTGTGGGTTTCAGAATTTAGAATTGAATCAGGATTAAACTGTGGAGGCCATGCTTTTGCTTCCAAAGGTATGCTGTTAGGCCCTGTTCTTGAAGAGTTTCATAAAGGGAAGGCAAAGTTAATGGAAACTCTTGCAGGTACATTTTTAAAGTCTGGTGGTGATGAGCGTGTTGTTTCAAATGGTTTAAAAATTACTGTTCAGGGTGGAATTGGTACTACTGATGAGGATAAATTTTTGAGAGATAACTATGAACTGGATGGAACCGGGTGGGGTACTCCATTTATGCTTGTTCCGGAAGTTATAAATATTAACAAAGATCATTTAAGAAAATTATCTTTAGCAACCAAAACAGATGTCTACTTAAGTAATGCTTCTCCTCTGGGTGTTTTATTCTGGAATATAGGTAATTCTGCCAGTGAGATAGCACGTAAATTAAGAATATCAAAAGGTGTTCCAGGATCCCCTTGTGTAAATAAACATGCTGCTTTTAGTACAGAGTTTTCAGATATTCCTCAATGTATGGCTAGCAGGGCTTACCAAAAAGCAAAGCTCGAATCTTTGGAAAAAGAAAAGCTGCCATCGAAAATCTTTGAAATACGAAAACAGTATATTCTTGCTAAAGCCTGTATTTGTCACGATTTGGCAGGAGCTGCTACAAAAACTCTGGGAATAGATAAGAAGGCGTTGACTGCATTAACCCCGGGACCTAATATAATTAACTTTTCAAAGATTAGTAGTTTACAAGAGATGGTTGACCACATCTATGGCAGAATTAATTTAATTACCTCTGAAAAAAGGGAACATATGTTTCTTAAAGAACTTGAATTGTATATAGATCAGCTTAAGACGAAGTTTGAGGATGTTACTCTCGGGGCCGTCATGGAGGGTGGTAAAAAACAGCTTGTAGAGTTTGGTTCAAATCTTCTGGATGGAATCTCTTATTATAAGGAATTGTCAGAAAAATTTGCCAAAGATAAAAAAGAGAGTTTTATAACAATCCTTGAATCCTTAAAACTGGAAGTAATCGAAATAAACAAAAAAGTAAAGATTTTGTCATAGTTTAAATAATTTGATAATTATAAGGCAGCCTGTGAAGGCTGCCTTTTTTGTATAAATTAATTTGGAAGTCAGGGTGAAAATAAGTTTACTTTGCAAAATACTATAAACCCTGTAGAATGATGATATCTAAAATAGCAGAATAAGAGAGAAGTTTATGGTGGAGTTTTCCAGTAATGATATTGTTGTCAGTCTTTCGGCAGTAATTGTTTCGGTTGAGAATAATCGACCCCGTATACTTATTCTTCCTTCGGGTGATAATAAGGAATATGCTTCCCTTCCCAGTGGCCCCTATTCTCCGGAAAGCCACAGGACACTGGAATTGGGTTTGAAAGCCTGGGTAAAGTCCCGCACAGGCTTCGATCTGGGATATGTAGAACAACTCTATACATTTGGGAATTTATTTCGTAGTCAGACTTTTGAAGAAAAGGGACTGAGGCTTCTGACAATAAGCTATCTGGCGCTAATCCTTCCTTCGGGAATTTCTGGAGATTACAATGCCTGCTGGCAGAACTACTATGATTTTTTCCCCTGGGAGGATCATCGGAAAGAAAGGGCAGCTTCTGCTGATAAGCTTCTGGAAGAACTGTATGACTGGGCTGATGAAGCTTCGGACAGGGTCCGGAGACTGGAAAGACTTGAACGAATTCAGTTTGCTTTCGGAGGGGGGAGATGGGATCCTGACAGACTTCTCTTCCGTTATGAACTTCTCTATGAAGCAGCTCTTATTACTGAGGCTGTGCGGGATTGGAATGCATGGCCCAAAGAGGAAAGGGTGAAGCTTCCGATCAACAGGGATAATCCCGGGCGTTTAACTTGTAAAGTGGAATCAGGAATACCACTGATGTATGATGATCGGAGAATTCTTGCTTCCGCAATAGGAAGGCTACGTGGGAAATTGAGGTACAGGCCTCTGGTATTTGAGCTGCTTCCGGAAAAGTTTACTCTTCTGCAGATTCAGAATATTGTAGAAGCCATCGATGGAGTTTCGCTTCATAAGCAGAACTTTCGCAGGCTGCTCCTTTCTGGAGGGTTGATAAAGGAAACCGGTGAAATGGACAGAACAAGTCCGGGACGTCCGGCTTCTCTTTTTACGTTTCGTCAGAGTATTCATATGGAAAGGCAAAATGTTCAAACATGGAACGGTAGAAACTGATCCTCTGATTTTTCTCTAATATTGTTATTATTTAGTTAAAAGAAGGATAAATGTTTCTTGACTTGTACTCAATTAGAGTATATCTTATACTCAATTAGAGTATAAATGGGAGATGTCTATGCCGGTTATTGAATATACTAAGGAAGTTAAAAGAATAGCAGATCCCCTCTACGAAAAGATGAAGCATGTTGTATCTGAAGTGGAGTGGTCCGTCTATGCTGCATATATCTACAGTATCAATCAACTGAAAAAAGAAAAGAATGCTGTTATTTTGGCTCATAATTATATGACACCCCAGATTTTTCATGGTATTGCGGATATCACTGGTGATTCCCTTGGTCTCGCCAGGGAGGCTGTGAATACTGAGGCTGATATAATCATTGTCTGTGGTGTACATTTTATGGCCGAAACAGCCAAACTTCTTAATCCGGATAAAATAGTAATCATCCCTGATCCTGCTGCCGGTTGTTCTCTTGCTGAGTCTATAACTCCGGAAGATGTACGGACTCTTAGGGTAAAATATCCAGGTGTTCCGGTTGTCACCTATGTAAATACATCAGCCGATGTTAAAGCAGAATGTGATATTTGCTGTACATCCGGAAATGCTCTGAAGATTGTTGAATCTCTGGAGAGTGACAGGGTGATTTTTCTTCCTGATCGACATCTGGCTTCCTATGTGGCTTACCGGACAGAGAAGGAGATTATAACCTGGACCGGCAGCTGTGAGGTACATGAGAAATTTACTCCAGCTGAGATCGATAGGTTTCGGGAGTCTGTCCCCGAACTTACAGTTATTGCTCACCCTGAATGTCCTCCGGGAGTACTGAATGCTTCTGATTATGCCGGTTCGACAGCTCAGATGATCGATTTTGTAGAAATGAAACAGCCGGAAAACATTCTCATGGTGACCGAATGTTCCATGAGTGATAATCTTACATCCAGTTTTCCGAATGTGAATTTTATCCGTCCCTATAATATGTGCCCCCACATGAAGTTGATTACTCTGGAAAAGGTGCTCAAATCGCTGGAAGATCTGGGACCGGTTGTCGAGATATCGGATAATGTGGCTGAGAGGGCAGGTCTTTCCGTAGAGCGGATGCTGGCTGTAAAGTAATAAATATGAAGTATATCAGAGATTATCAGGTAATTGTTGTAGGTGCCGGAGCAGCAGGATTAACTGCGGCCCTTCATCTTGCTCCCTTGAGGACACTTGTTATCAATAAGGTAAAGAATGAAACAGGTGGTAGTTCTCCCTATGCTCAGGGTGGAATTGCAGCAGCAGTTGTTGAAGGTGACAGTCCTGAACTTCATTATCAGGATACATTGATTGCAGGAGATGGTTTATGCAATCGGGAGATGGTTACCATCCTTACTGAAGAAGCCGGTCATGCCATTAATTTTCTTCTTGATAAAAAGATGCCCTTTGATCGTGATGATAAAGGCAGCATCCTTTATAACAGGGAAGGTTCCCATAGTCGGGCCAGGATCCTCCGCTCACAAGGTGACAGTACAGGGGCAGCACTGATGGATACTCTTAAGAAGGGAGCAGATGAGGCTGAGCACATTACCTGTCTGGAAGGATGTATGGTCTGGGAACTGCACGTTAGGGATAAAAGAACTGCAGGTCTTTTTGCCTGGGACGATAAAGATTGGATTTACTTCGAATGCGATAAAATTATCCTGGCTGCGGGCGGTGCAGGTCAGGTGTTTTCCAACACTACAAATCCTTCGGAATCAACAGGTGATACAATTGCTCTGGCAGGAAGAGCAGGGGTTTCTTTAAATATGATGGAGATGATTCAGTTTCATCCCACAGCCCTCGATGGAGATAAAATCAATGGCAGAATTCCTCTTGTGACGGAAGCCATGAGAGGAGCCGGAGCACTACTGATTGATGAAACCGGCAGACGGATCATGGAAGGAGTTCACCATCTGAGAGAACTGGCTCCAAGGGATTTGGTTGCAAGGGTTATATGGAATACAATCAATTGCGGCGGTCGTGTTTTCCTTGATGGGAGTAATATTCCCGACGTGGAAAAGCACTTCCCGACAGTCTCTGCCTCCTGCAGAGAAAATGGTATCGATATTCGAAAGGACCCGATCCCGGTTACCCCCGCTGCCCATTATCTGATGGGTGGTGTTCTTACCGATGCAAAGGGAAGGACAAACATAGAGGGGCTCTGGTGTGTCGGTGAAACTGCGGGAACCGGACTCCACGGTGCGAACCGGCTGGCCAGTAATTCCCTTCTGGAATGTCTGGTATTCGGAATAAGGACCGCAGGAGATGTACCGAAAACATCATTCAAACCTATTGGGGATGATAAAACTGTACAACCCATGGTCCTTTCCCTCTCTAATAGCGTAATGAAGAGTATCAGATGGGAACTGCAGGAACTAATGTTTACAGGTTTTGGACCGATTAGAACCAGGGCTGGAATGGAAGATGCTGAATTAAAGCTGAAGTTTCTGGAAGAGAAAGCCTACAGTTCTGGAAGAGTGTCTGTATCCGTACTTAACAGAACAAATGTGAGAAAGATTCTCGAACTTGAAAATCTTCTCTACGTTGCCCGGGAGATTGCACGGGCTGCACTGAACAATCCGATGAGCAGAGGAGCCCACTTCCTGATTGAAGAGCCCAAAAAAAGAATAACCGCCTGACTAAAGGAGTAAAAAAAATGGAACAGCTGCATCCTCTTCAGTATGAAGAGCTTATAAAAAATGAAATCCGCGTTGATATCGGCTATGCCGGAGACCTTACAAGCAATTTTTTTATTCCCGCAGATAGAAATGCAACAGCATCAATTGCTTCACGTCAGGAAGGTGTTCTTTCCGGAATTGATATCGTCCTTTTTGCCTTCAGGGTTGTTTCTTCTGAAATTGTTTTTGAGAAACACATGGAAGATGGATTTTCTGTTAAAGCAGGTGACAGGGTAGCCACAGTCAGCGGTCCGGCAAGGGCTATACTTACAGCGGAGAGAACAGCTCTCAACGTTCTGAGCCATCTGTGTGGTATTGCCACAATGACCAGCAGAATGGTCAAAGCTGTGGAAGGAACCAGAGCACGTATTACTGATACACGAAAAACACTTCCCGGATTACGGACTCTCCAGAAGTATGCTGTCCGCTGTGGTGGAGGTGTCAATCATAGATTTGGTCTGGATAGAGCTGTGATGATCAAGGACAATCATCTGGCAGGTTTTGCAGGCTGGGAAGAAGGGATCCTTACACTAAAGAAGAAACTGGGTCATACAGTGAAAGTTGAAGTGGAAGTTGACACCCTGGAACAGTTGAAAAGACTGGTTGGTCTGCCGGTTGACATTGTCCTCCTGGATAACATGACTCCCAGTCAATTGAGAGAGGCGGTTCAGCTGGTTGACGGTCGGATGATAACAGAGGCTTCCGGTAATGTTTCCCTGGAAACTGTCCGGGAAATCGCTAAATCAGGAGTAGATATTATTTCTTCAGGTGTACTGACTCACAGTGTGGAGGCTCTTGATCTGGGATTGGATTTTCATCCTTGACAGGAAAGGTCAATGCATGGGATGCTCTGCTTCTTATAGTTGAACGGGAGGAAAAAACAATTCGTGTTGACCCCGAAGCAAGAGTTACTGATTTATTGAAGAAGGTGTTTAAATAATATCATCAGGAACAGGAATCAAATATCCGGGGGATTTACGGAGGCCTACACCTCTTTCAGAATCTTCAGAAGAAATCCCCATACAGCCGCAACAGAAGAAACTTTTAGCCTCTCATCCGGTGTATGAACATCCTCCATATCCGGTCCGAAGGAGATCATCTCCATGTTTTCCAGTTTGTCGCCGATTACTCCGCATTCAAGGCCTGCATGGATGGCTTTGACTCCAGCCTCTTTGCCTTCCTCTTTTTTATAAACATCCTTGAACAGTTTAAGGATATTACTATCCGGATTCGGCTCCCATGAAGGGTATCTGCTTTCAAAATGTACTTCAGATCCGCCTGCTTCCATAATAATTTGAACCTTATCTGCTATTTCATCATTCTCTGACATTACGGAAGACCGCTGGCTGGTTTCAATTTTTATATTACCATCTTTGAGAACTACAGAGGCAAGGTTTGTAGATGTTTCCACCAGCCCGGGTACTTTTCTGCTCATTTTAATTACACCATGGGGCAGTGAAAAAAGTATTCCAATAAGTCTGTCTGTAAAATCTTTTGTAAAGACTCTTTTAGGGAGTGTGTTTTCTTCGACTACCTTTATACTTAGATTAGTTTCGAGATCTCCCATTTCATTTTTAAGTATTTTACTGTATTTATCTATAGTATTTACTATTACTTCAGGATCATCTGTTGTAAAGGAGATAAAAATTTCTCTTGGAATGGCGTTATGTTTTCCTCCACCATTGATATTATGAATATGTACCGGTGCTTTGGAGTTTATATCACGAAGTATTCTTACTGCAATTGAAACTGCATTCCCTCTTCCCTCATGGATCTCTGCTCCGGAATGACCCCCTTTAAAACCTGTAACCTGTAATTCATAGGAATTATCTCCTTCGGGTATATTTTCCTCTTCAACTGTCATATTCCCAATAGTTGTTACACCACCTGCGCAGCCAATATAGAATATTCCTTCTTCCTCAGAATCAATATTGAAGAGGATGGTCCCATCTACAATTGAAGGGTCCAGTTCCAGTGCACCTGTTAATGCAGATTCTTCATCTATGGTAAACAATGCTTCCAGTGGACCGTGTTCAATTGTTTTTGATTCCATAACTGCCAGAGCCATTGCGACAGCTATTCCGTTATCCGCTCCCAGGGTTGTTCCGTCTGCTGTAACCCATCCGTCTTTTATTAATAATTTTATTGGATCAACTGAGAAATCGTGATCAGTCCCGGCATTTTTTTCACAAACCATATCCATATGTCCCTGAAGAACTACTCCGGGTTTATTATCCATTCCTGGAGTGGCTGGTTTTTTAATACATATATTGCCTATCTTGTCCTGCTTATATAAAAGGTTATTTTTTTTGCAAAATTCTTTAAAATATGAAAGTATTTTCTCTTCCTTTGTTGAACATCTTGGTATTTGTGAGATTTCATAAAACTGATTCCATACTGCAAATGGTTCCATTCTGGTAATTTCTTCTTTTGTCATAATATCCTTCTTCTTATTTAGGAATTTACGGTGTGGCCTTTTTTCACGATTGCATGGCGATTTGCGCACATGAAAATAGATATATTGTAGTTATTAGGCATAATAAAATGCTTAATATGAGTACAGCGCAAATAGCCGTCAATGTTT